>NZ_LXKR01000048.1:0-20764 GCF_001692375.1 Serratia sp. 14-2641
CAGGGTAATGCAGGCTTCCTGTGGAACCGCCGCGTAGGTCAGTGAGAACGTACTTTTCTGACCACCGGCAGTGGCAACAGGTTGCACGGTGACAGCCCCACCCCACAGATTTTGCAACTTGGCGCTGCCGGAGGATTTGGTGCCAACAACCGTCATATTAGCCGGTGCACCACCGAATTGGATCAGCGCACCGGTCATGGCATCTGCAGCAGCAAAATTATAGATACCGGACGTTTTCAACATGGTGCGCGTATTGGTCATCAGCTCCGCTGCGTTACTGTACTCTGTGCTGGCGTCGTTACGGTTAAACAAACTGCCCCCCTGGGTAATGGCGATAGCCAATACAGCAAGGACAAGAACAAAATAGATGACCGCTTCAAGCAGGGTAATTGCCCCACGGTTGATAGCCGAGTGAGGAGTGTGTGTCAGTTCCATTATTATTTCCTTCAGGTTTTGTGGAGAGTGGGTGGCTTAACGTGTGCCCACGAGGTCGTTGAGGTTTTGTGTGGCCAGGAGGATCAGAAGCATGTAGCCAGCGTTGGTGCCCAATGCGATGTAAGAAAGCAAAGACGCCGTCCGCTTGATCCGGGCTACGGTTTGCACAAGCCAGGCCCGTGCAAAATTTTCAATAATCATTTCAGCGTTATCGCCATCAGTCAGCAGGACCAGTTTGTCGATAGCGCGTGGAGAGGGAAATCCGTAGCCGGCATTGCGTAATGCCAACCCCAGGTGGTCACCTTGCCTAACCTGACGCTGGGTGGCGGCCAATCGTTCATACAACCAGGGCGGCGCATAGCGACTCAACATCTCGATGGCGTCTTCCGTCTTCACCTGAGCACGCATCAGCGCACTGAAATTCAGCAGGAAGCCCACGCCAAGCACGTCGCGATACACGCTCCAGGGCAATAAACGGTCCAAAACATGCTGTCGTATTTTCCCAATCAGATTTGGCATCGACCAGATAACGAACCCAATCAACAGGATCACCAGCCCACTGAGAATAATTGCATGATTGACAAAGAACTCTGAGATGGCGCTGAGCCACCACAGCCCCCCAGTCCAGTTTTCTCGGGAAGATAATGACTCCAGACGAGGAAGAAAGTAGACAGTCACCATCTTCATCATGGCGAACGTGGTTGCCATCAGCAGCATCGGGTAAGCCAGTGTGGAAACCAGTGCTGATTTCATATCCGACATACCCTGAACCACGGTGATCGCCCGATATAAGGCGGCAGCCAGGTTACCGTCCTGAACACCGGAGCTGAGGATGGCGGCTTCCTGTCGGGGTATCCAGGGCGCCAATCCCTGATCGACTGATCTGCCCTGACGCAATGCACTGAGCATATCCTCCAGACAATAGACCACCGGGGGGCGCTTGTTCCCGTAGCTCCCTATCATTGAATTGATGGCTTTTTCTACTTTAAGGTTATTGTCGAGCAGGAAAGCCAGGTCTTCGTAGAGCGTCAGGCGGTCGGCCGTAGAGAAGGTTTTTTGCGCCAACCAACGGCCTACCCCCTCATTCATTTTTTCCGATGACGGCATATTGCCCCGCAATGCCGTCAGACGTTCGCGCAAGCGGGAAATCATGATATGACCTCCGGGGGTAGCAAGGTCAGACTGTCCTCGTCAAGCGGACTGATGTAATCCGCATCAATCGGGTCGACCAGCCCGGCATTGAGATAACGCAACAGGTGCTGCCCGCGAGTAATGCCGCCCAGCACGTTCACCCAATAACTGCGCGCGGCCAGCTTGCCCTCATGGCGAAACAGCTCCATGAATCTGGCGTCGGGACGAATGACTTCAGCAATGACACGTCGACCAGTCACGCCCTTATAACAGTGCTTGCATCCCTCCGGATGGCGAAAGGCCAATGTCTCCACGCGGCAAAAGCGCTCAAGTAATGCTTTTTTCTCTTCTTCCAGACCGTCACTGACGTCACACCAGCTTTTCTTGCAGTGCGGACACAGCAGTTGCACCAGTCGTTGAGCGATTAAACCGATCATGACTTGAGGATCGGCCACCTGTCCCATCGGGATGCCCAACGTGTCTGTCAGACGGTCAAGAATGCCGACAGCATCATTCGCATGCAGCGTGGTTTCCACCAGGTGGCCGGACTTGGCCGCCGTCAGTGCAGATTTAACCGAGTTGGCATCACGAATTTCGCCGACGACCATGGCATCGGGGTCTAACCGTAAAGCAGCAGAAATAGACCTAACCCAGGCACGACTAACGGCATCCGGATCGTTTTTATCGGCGATGATGGGGGTCTGAACTGCCCCCAGAATCAACCCCTCTGGCGGATCTTCCAGCGTCATCAAGCGTTTGCGGTGACCGGTAAAAGACAGGTACATCTCGCTGAATGTACGCAGGGAGGTACTTTTCCCGGAGCCGGTCGGCCCGGAGAGGATAATGACGCCTTCAGGCCGCGCCAGCATGCGACGAATGAGCGTTTGCTGTTCCGGTAGAAATCCCAGTTCGTCCAGCGTGGGTGGGGCCTTTCCTTCATCAGGCAAAATACGCATCACCACATACAACCCAAATTCTGCCGGCGTGTGCGCATAACGTGCGCCGAAGAGCTTAAGGCCCTGCAGGAACTCTTTGCGCACCCGCCCATCTTGAGCGCGATTGGGATTAAAGCTTTTCTCGGCCACATCGCACATGGACATCACAATCGTCGACGCCAGCGTCATTCCTTCGGCGCGATCCAGCTGCGTCACCGTTTCGAGGTCGCCGTGCACACGAAATTGCACCACTGTCACATTATTCATCCCGATCAGCAGATGAATATCACTGGCGCCTTTCTTCTTGGCTTCCCTAAAAAACCCGATGATTTTCGCCTGTTGAGCGGAATAATCGTTAGCCTCGGGGTTGTCGGTTACCTGGCTTTGTTGCAACTCTTTCAGCTTGTCGAGCTGAACCCGCTTAACCTGCAGTCTGGGGTATTTCTTATACGCGCCGGCAATCTCTGACGTGACGGCCAGACTGTTATTGTGCGCGTCAGACACATACAGCGTTGGGGCGTCAGAATTGGCCAGGTCTAAATGGATATAGGTTGAACCACGTTTCTCATACATATCGGTTACCCCGCAAAGGAAAGAGACACCAGCGTTTGGTTCTTCCCGGCGACAACGACCTCATTGAGATTGATCCGTTTAACGACATATTCCGTACCCGGAATGCGATTCCCTGACTGCACCGTGACCTGGTTGCCGTTGCTGAGAGCCAGCACGGCCGTAAACCCCTTGCCGGTACCGGTGATCTCCACGATTTGTGGCGGAACAGCATCTTGAGCCGCCCCCTTGATCTCAGCCTTATTGTCCTGAGAAGGCGGTGCCGGATTGAAAGGCTGATCCAGGGCACGGTCGTAACCGTTCTTTTGCAGTTCATTCAACGCCTTTGCCCTGGCAAGCTGAGCCTCATACAGCACCGTCTCAGCCTGTATGGCTTCCAGTTGGCCCAGATTTAACGCCCGCCCAGCCTCTGTGCGGGTGAACGTGGTTGGCAGGGGAATATCTGCTGACGTTGGCGGCTTCACCGATTTTTCAGTCGAAGGTGTAGCAGGGGGGGCCGCCGGTATGTCAGCGACAGGCGCGGCGAATACACCGGGTGCAGTCAGCACCAGGCACAACGCCCAGGGTGTTACCCCGGATTTAACGGTTGGCATACAGAAGTCCCTCAATGGTGTATTCCAGACGGTTGTTCTTGAGCGTCGTCGTGATACTGGACGCCCTTATCCCGCTGCTGTTAAAGCGCGTTGGCGCAAACAACCTATCGGGCGGAATGTCGGTAATGAACGTAAAGCTGTAGGTGCGCCACGGCAGGCTTTGTACGTCGCCCTGTGTTAACTGCGTGCTCGCATCCATTTCGCTAAGGCGCAATCGGGCGTTGATACGCTGGGCATAGCTGGTCAGATGCTGGATTTGCTGGCTGCCAGGGAGCAGCGCTTCGGGGTGTTCAGGAGGAGAAAGTGATACCGGTAACGCAAACGAAGCGTCATCCGCGCTGCCGGGAATATTGAACACCGGTTGAATATCTGAGCCATAGAGAACGGGTAACCGCAAAGCAAAGTCCCCCACGGTGCCCCCGTTCGGCAAGGTGTAGTGCAGCGTTATCTTGCCGTGAGCATCACACGTCGCCGTATTGAATACCCAGCCGGCAATAGAGATCTGCGCGTCTTTCCACACGCTACTGCAGGCGCTGAGCATTGGCGGGAATCGCGGTTGCGTTGCCCAGGGCTTCAGGTTGTCTGCCGGAGCCTGTTGCTCCAATTGTTGTCTGGCCATCAGCGCCGCCTGAGCAGCGGCAATACGCGCCTCTTCCTGATGCGTCTGCCATGTCGAATAGCCGGTATACCCTACGCCCAACGCCACCACCGCAATACCCCACAGCCACAGCATCTGCGGATTATGGGTTTTACTCAGACGGCCACGTCGCAAACCGACCTTATTGTCGGTCAGTGTCGAGAGCGCCTTCTCTTCGGTGCCTTGTTCGGGAAAGAAACCGCTCGGGGCATATATTGTCCAACCCGCCGGCGGTTCGGAGGTGATCTGCAGAAAATTAGACACCGCTGTTCGTATGGCCGCGTCATCACCCACGATATCGCCGAACGGAGACAACATGCCGTCGTTGACAGCCACAAACCAGTATTGGCCATCCGGTAACGGGAAAACACCGTAACAGGCCTCTGGTAATGCCGGCAGGACGGCTAACGCCATCGATGCCAATGTATGACGCCCCCCTTTTCGTCGTGTTTTGTCCGTGAGGGTGACGGTGCCAAGCAAAGTGCCTTGCGCCTGGCCATCGCCGGTAGGTAACGCCGCCCAATGCGTGGCATGCGCTTCTTTAGCCCGTAGGCGCATGCTACGGCGCCCACGTAGCGGCAGATACTGCCAGTGCAATCCGGCAACCAGCCAGGCACTCCCATTCTGCAACGTATAGGTAGTCTGTTGTTTCATGGCTTATCCCAAAATGACCGGAGTGATAAGAATGACCAGCATGGTTTTGTTGTTTTCACCGTTGGCACCGCCCCCGAGTCCAAAGAAACGGAAACTGCCGACACCCTGGCGGTTGGCGGTATTATTAAGAGACTGATAACCACTGAGCACCAACGTCTGTCCAGACTGCATAATGACGCGCTGTGTAAAGGTCTTGAGGCGCGTTTTCATGAGTTCAACTGAGGTGTTGTCACTGGTGAACGTGCGCATGGTCGGGTCATCCGACATATTGATTGCAAACTGCAGCTGCATTTTTGGCGACTGGGGCATCAGGAACGGCAGCACCGTCATATTGAAGCCCGTCGTGATGGTCGATTTGGTGATGCTGCTCGATGAGCCGACGTTAGCCGTGTTCTCCGTGGTCACGTTGGAGGCATAGTCCTGCTGCAGCGCAACCTGGATCGGCACCGCTGACAGGTTAGTCGTCATGCTTGAGGCTTCTGTCATCACGCTGACGTTCGCCTGCTCGGACAAGGCTTTGATAAAGGCCTTGGTGCCTGCCCCTTTACCATCCAGTATGGAAATACCGCCATTCAGGGCATCGGACGAAACCCCGGTGAACGCATTGGTCAGAGACAACCCGACGCTGCCACTGTTAAATACGGCGTTCCAGTCAATGCCGTACTGATCCTGAGTACGTTTTTCTACGCTGTAGACCTGTACGTTGAGCACCACCTGCCGGTTGAGCTCTTTATTACGGTCATCCAAATAGCGTCCTATCTGCTCAAGCACGCGCGGCGTATCCGTAACCGTCAATACACCGGCGGACAAATTCATGCGCCCGGTGCCCGGCGTCAACATCGACTTAATGGTATTGGTGACGTCCTCGTACAGGCTTGATTTGATTTCCATCTCTGTCGCCTGCGAGGTATTGGAGTCGCCACTGAGGCCACCGCCGCTGCTGTCGCCCGTAGCCCCCATCGATGAGGTGGTGCCACTCACGGTTTTTGAGCCAAAGCTCGCCTTACTGTCCATAAACATGACCGGGAACGTCCGGGTGTCGAGATAGAAAATGGCGATCCGGCCTTGCTCATAACGCCATGACAATCCCAGGCGAGTGGTGACATTATCGAGCAAACCGCCCAACTCCCCCTGCCAGAACACGCCCCTGAGTGAAGTACCACCGGTAACGGCCGGTGCAGCTCGGGCGGGTGAGCCACCCAACGCAGCCAAAGGCACCATCCCATTCGGATCTGGCGCCGGAACGGGGCCACTGAGTTGCTCAGTTTTGCCCCCTGTCGGCGCCAATATGGCCTGCGCATCGGGTGTCACCACCACCGGCAACCGGCAACGTTTACTGATAAAGGCGCTCACTTCCGCCAGCGTGATACTCCCAGGCCGATTGATGGCCACAGCACAAGGAGGCAATAAGCTATTGCCGCCTGGCTGGGTATTTAACGGGTAAGGGTTGATCCATTGAGAGGTCAGATCACGTACCACAGAACCCTTTTTAAGGGCATTCAGATGCTTATCTGCCTGTTTTTCGTCTTGCGAGACCGTGTTGTCGATCTTGTCGATGCGCTCAAGCGGCGCACAGCCGGAAAGCAGCAAACACAATGTTGCCGCCAGCCCGGTTAAGGGGAGGTGTTTTTTCATAGAAAGCCTTGATATGATTATGGAAACTTAAGTGCGTGACGTTTTTCACTGAGGTTGGTGTTATTCGCTTGCCGGGTCTTGCCTCTGACAATGGCTATATAGAGGTGCAGAGCTGAAATGCCAGTGCGGCTAAAATGACCAATAGCACCATGATGAACAATGCCTGGCGTAGGAGCAGGTGGTTAACGTGTTCTTTCAACCTGTGAAGGCTGGCCGCATGCCTGAGCCCCTGGGGCAGGTTACCCGCACGTTCCCCGGATGTAATCAATTGACACTCATCTGCTGAGGAAAAACGGCGTAGCACGGCGCCAAGAGATATTCTCTGGCCGTCGTCGTGCTCTTTGAGGCGTTTCGCATCATTGAACGTCAGGGCTAGAACCGATGCCTGGGGGCGGTGAGGTGATTCGAGTTTTTTTGCTAGCGCGTTATAAAAGTCTGATATCGTATGGCTGCCTTTCATAAGGAGACTCCTTTCGTTTTTTTAGGCATGGGTGTTAGGTTGGTCTGGGTTGTTTCTATTTTGAAATGATTAATTCAGATGTTTAGTGTTATGGAGAATTTTTATGTCAAGAAACAATGATGGTGAGTTAAGGCGTGAAATTAAAGTTTTATCAGAAAAACACCTTATAAATGCGGGCCGATTTATAAGGACTGTAATTTCAATTTGCATTATCTCTCTGGTTATTAGCCTGTTATGGAATTTTTTCCTCCCTCAAGTCAACGCACCGATAATGACGTCGCTCGATAGCTATGTGTTAGGCGTTAAAGCAACATGGCTGCTCATGGTGATAACATTACTTGCTGTGTATATTTTATTCTCACTCTCTAGCTTTGTGGTTTTTTATATTAAATGTCGAAAGATACGAAGTGACTTCGTGAAGAAGACACTTTCTGAGTTCAAAAGAAAATAAGCAAAACAATAAGAATGAAAACAATGAACCACAGGACTATGCGCCATGATAATTCACGGAAGATGATGTCCAAGACCGTATGGGGGATATCCTCCAACTCCAATCGGCAGTAATGGATAGTGGTTGCCAGTGCCGCCAACATCTGTGTGCTGGCCCCCGCACGGCGGGCTTTGACCTTCTCTCTCAGTGCGATGTGTATCAGGTATTCCAGTTCGCGGCGAGTCTTCAGGTCTCCCATTTCGTCATAGTGAGAGGCCAGCAGGGTATCTATTGCGGACAACAATCTTGAGGGCTGGGGCAAGGATAATGCAGCGACACGTGCCCGCAAGACCCGAAGACGCAGTACCTGTTCCTCCTCCTCGATATATTCCAACGCGAGAGCATCGACCTCGTCGTTCAAATCGTTAAGGGTGCGCCCTCCCGATGACGCCGGGCGGTATTTTCTTCCACATCGCGTGATAATGGGTACGGTTGAATTCATCAAAAGGCTCCGGTTGGAGGTGAGTATTGTTGGTCATTGGCGATAAGGGGGTTAATTGAGGTACACCAGACTGCCGTCAGAGATGCTGTCCGGTACATTAACCTGCATGTCATTGCCAAAGCTGTCGATCAGACGTCTTCCGGCGACCTTTCCAACCAACGCTGAATGCCGGCTTTGTGCCAACAACGCGGCCATCAACCCTGGTTGATCCGGCTGGTAGACATACACACGGTCAGCTTGCAGCACATTGTGTAATTCAGGTAGGGATGACCAGCCGAAGGCGCTGTCGGGGATCACACCGTCTTTTTGCGAAGGGTTGTTATAGCGCCAGTCATTGATGTCATTGATGTAACGAACGGTTTGAATCGCGCGCTGACTCAGCGTGCTGTCCTGCAGCTGCGCACCTGTTTGATCATGGGGTGATATGTTGACCCATACCAGGAGCCCCAGAAACACCGAGAGTAACCAGTAAATCATCGAAGAACTCCCCAGATCACACAGGCCCAGATCACCGAGCAGAATATCCACACGGCAAGATTTGCTCTTCCGCGATAACTCATCGGAATGCCTCCCCTATACTGGGAAAAACTCATGTAAGCTACCGTCCGCCATGTTTATCTTCGGAACCAAGCAATGGGGAGATAGACCGCGGTACTCGGCAAGATCATGTAATACTCTGAATAGGAACTGATACAACATCATCATTTCGCCATTCATGGTGTCATTGACGCCTGGCGCGAGAAAAACCGCTTGGCGGGGATTGGCACAAATTGATGAAAGTGAAAATCCCGAGCGGGTGAATAGCATGGCGACACCAGGGTTTTTGAAAATGTGAAGCCTTTTTTTCAACACATTTTCCGCCGCCAGCCAGGCCTCTTCGGTTACCTGTTGCGAAACCAGATAACTAAGATGTGAGTTTTCCTGGTAAGCACAGTGCCAGAAAAAAATGAGGTTCCGAATAGAGCACGACGCCAGCCAATTGCACATTTCTGCAAAATCACGAAACCAGGTAGTTTCAATGGCGAACAGAAGCACATGCATCGTGATTTCGTGGGCCAATTTTTCTCCGTCACCGTCTGACGGGATAAGTGCATCCGCCACGAGCTGTGCTGACAAGGGAAATTCCCCCTGTGTTTGTTTCAGCTCAGCCAATAAATCCCAGCCATACTGAGTGCGTTGGCCTGGTGCTCCGAGGTGACTCGGTTGCAACAAACAAGAGGTTACCCCCAAGAACTCAAGATTTTTTTTGCAGCTGTTCCCTACCCCACAGAATGGATCGAGAACAAGCAAAGGATATTTTACGTCCTGTAACGCAGCCTGTAGATTGCTGGTTTCGCCATGTATGTAGTACGTTAGCTTCATACCTGTGACTCCAAAGAAGGAAAATAAGAATTGATGTTTTTGACTACAGATAACCTTGAATCATGGTTGTTTCATGAAGTAAAACGCCGTTTCGATAATTTGAACTTCTTCGGTTGTCCTGAAATGGACGTCGTTCAGGAACAACGAATGGTTCATTACTCGCGTACAGGTCAATGGCCAGATTTTTCAAGTAAGTCGTTCCATTGGACTTCTCATATCGCCACAACAGTCGGGAATGCTTACGAAAATACAGGTGCAGCATTGCCCTACACCGATATTTTTCTTCTTAAGCTCGGTTTTTCCAATGCGTGGAACCTAACAGATGTCGGACGAGGAAAAGTGAGCCCAGTAAGTAGTATTAATTTCACCGGGATTGCTGGCGTTGAATTTGCTTTGGACCTTAATGAAAAATGGCTTTCAACGCATAATGTTACATTGCCATTAAGCACTGACTACATCGGACACATAAAACTGAGTGTTAACGAAAGTAACGAGTTTATAAAACGACTTGATTAACTTGGAACCCGCGTCCTTAAACCAACAAAATGGTTATCAGTGGATCTCTTTGTCATCCACCGAAATCACACACTGAGCATGGCGAATGCCGGCATACAATGGCACTTTCGCCGTACCGTACAGGGTAAATAGGCTATTCAACGCATCACGGAAACTCCCTTCAAATTGGAGCGGCGCATCGATACGGTAATTTGCTGATGTCAGCCAGGCGACCGTCCAATTGGCCACGTCTGGAGTAGAGCACTTCTCAGCGGCGGCCCAACTGAATAGGGTATCTTTCAACGTGCTACCCGCCTCGATCCGCCAGACTTTCGGCTTAATAATTGTCTTAGGTAACGTCAGCGATGCGGTGGTTTTAACCGCTGCGGCTGGGGCTTGTACCGATTTTTTTCCACCAAATGGATTACGGCCAGAACTCACAGTTCCCTGCTTATCCGTCATAGCTGGAGCCGTAGATGTTGATACCGCTATTTTGTTTGGCGGCTGGACGGTTACAGCACCCGGGGCAAACTCAGCAGATTTTGCCGCGACGGAAATCCGTTGTGCCTGCCAATCGATCAATGCCACCTTGCCCTGCTGCTGCAGCACTTCATCCAGTACAAACGGCCACTGATCGTTACCACGCCATTGCAGCGATATTCGTGCATCAGGTTTAAGTTCTTGAGAGAAAGAAACTTGCCATCCAGCAGGAGCAATCTGACGTATTGCTTGTCGAAGCGTCGTAGCTTTCCCCGCTCTTGCAAGCGCCAAACTGACCGGGCGTTCTCCGAGATAGCGGATGGCCTGTAAAGTAGGCACCGGCTGACCTGCCAATGCCTTGGGCTGAATAGTATCTGGCAGGCGATGCGACGGTGTAGTAGTCGCTGGCACTGACTCACGAGCTGCCGGAGCAGGTTTCAAACGAATTCGGCTAGCCTGAGCCAGATCTGCTTGAGCCCTCTGGATAATCGGTACTTGCTCCTGGATCAACGACGTCACAAATTCTTGTGCCGGAACGCGCGGCGGTGCAGGGGTGCTGATAGCACACCCACTTAACACCACCGGCGCCAGGGCAACGGGGAGGAATATTTTCAATAGAGTCACCTCAATTACGCAGTGGGATAGATAGGTGAAAAAGTCAGACGACAAGCTGAATAACAATGAAAGGGGTTATCACTCGGCAGCCTTGCGACAAAGAATGTCTGAACACGCGACTGCGCGTTCACAGGGTCTAGAGCGGGAAATTTTGGGGGAGGCTTTTATTTCTGGGGATGACGGCCTGTGCTTTTTCTTTACCTGCACTTTTGTTTCACCTAAATAAAATAATTTGTCGCGCCTAACTCGCTTACGCTTTCTATTTACTTTACTTATATCAGGTTCAACAAGTGTCAATAGCTCTGAAAAATTACATACATATTTTTTCGGTGCGTTTAATTTCCCTTTTGCCATCAACATCTCCTTATCTGAATATCAACAACAGTTCGGGCAAGCCCACTCGTTCGAATGGACTTGCACAAATCTCTTTTGCGTCAGCATCCCTGCTCTGCCAGTGTTGCCTGTTCGCGCCCAGTCCCTCTCGGGTGGTGCTAATCTTCTCTAGAGGCAGATCGTACCTATAGATACATTGCATTTTTGCATAAGGGTCTAAACAGTTACAGAATGCTGTCCGACTTTCCAAAAGTGTTAAATAGCGGACGCCACCCCGTATAAATAAGGCCACAGGCACCCCACCCCAACGGGTGAATTATTATTTTCGTGGGAATAACTCACGGGCTAATACCCAAAAATCGCTAGATTCCAGGTAAAAGAAAGCCCTACGGATTAACGCAATGTCTTTTTATTATTACTTAAACAAACTAGAAATAGAGTTCCCTGGTGTTGGATCTCTATGTAATGCTACTTGCTTTCATCGGAAAGAAAACGGCGGCCAGGCACGGCAATATCTGTCACTGTTTTTAGATGATCAGCTAATCGTATTGTTGCCTCTTTAACCTTACTGCGACCTGACCGCTTTGCGGCCTGAGTAAGCAACCGGTTAACATCAGGAGTCATTTCAATGACGGTCTGAGCAGATTTCCACTGAGCCTTATCTATCATTTATTCTAATTTCCTACTTCTTCAAAATAATTATGACGAGAGTAATCCTTTATCATAAAAGGAGAAACCCCCTTTAAAAGGGGGTTGACAAAAGTCAAAAAACAATAGCCACATAGAGCCACTTCAATAACTGCCTGAGCTATTTCCCATACGCTTTTATTGAACATGGCTCATAAATCCCTACATATCAACGATGCTTATGAGGATAATAAGTGAATTTATTAGTTTGACAAGGTGCCTATTTTAGGCACCTTGTCAAAGCTAGGTCTGTGTGTTAGGCAGGATTAGTGGGGCATGTAGACGTTTGGGAGTCGAGTTTATCAAGCAGCCGTTCTATTGCCGTCGCTTGGTTAATTTTAATCCTGACATCAATAGCGGTCGACATAACTGACACTGATGAGACGTTCATATTTTGACAAGTTGCCGCTAGCGTTTTCTTCACCGCACTTTCAGATATACCTCGTAGTAGTGCAATTTCCGATACGGAGCAGCCTTGCGCACGCAAGATACCAATAGATGCCTGATTTAGAGTTAATTCAGGAAAATACTTGTGTAGCGGTTGGAAATGGATAGGATCGATCGCAGCCATTTACAGCCTCCTTACTAGGTTGTGGTGGTTAGCTGGTTGTACAGGCCTTCAACCCTGTGCAATCAGCGCCTAACGCAATGATTTACATTAATTATCTCTCTTTACTTTCCATTTACTGCCTGTTGAAGCTCTGTTTAAGGACGTGGTCCCCAATACGAATCCACTGTTGGAGCATCATCCTCGCGATCGTCAGCTTGTTGTGCTGCGGCAGGGTCGTCATAACCCATCTCAGGTCGAACATGGCGATGCTCCAGAACCTCAGAGCGACCACGCTGCCAACTATCTGTTGGCCGGAACACCTCTTTTTCCTGCTGGTAATTCAGGCGGCATCCTTCGATCAGCACGCGGTCAACGAAATCGTCATCACCCACAATCTCCACACGCTCGCCACTTTTGGCACCGGCAATCTCTGCAGCCAGGTGGTAATTCGCCGTATCGTCGTAATCCTCAAACCCGGGCTTAATCTCAACCTGGTCGCCACGATCTACCACACCGACAACCCCATCCCGCAGATATTCAACTGTACCATTCCGGTGTAGGCGGGTTGCATGGGTAGACCGTTCAAGCAACGGTGAATCGTCAGCGGCGCCAAACACCAATACGCTGTCTTTATGTTTATTCGGTGCAGAAGTCCTGGCTTTTCGTTTCTCACGATAAGCCCATCCTCGCAGCTGGCTAACTGCGGCAACATCACCCGTTAAGGCTTCGCGTTCCACCCAGGAACGATAAGACAATGGACGATATTGCCCAGATTCAAACAGGGTCTTACGTTCCTCTCGGATCTGAATCCGCAACTCAGCCGTCGCCTTCATGCGCTCGAACTCGGCCACACGATACATCAGCTTGCGCAACAGTGGATCGGGATAGCTGTCGCGAACATTACCTTTCATAGCCTGATAGTGTGCGGCAATTTCCTGATGACGCATCTTCACGTTCAAGTCTGGCTTGACCCATTCTCCGCGATACTGTTGGTAACGCAATTTGAGATCATCTCGTGCAGCAGCACGCTCTTCTCGACGCTCTTTTCTGGCATCACGATCGCGCACATGGAATTCAGGTTGGTAGCGGTTATATATCGCATAGCCGCCCTCTTCCGGGTCACCAGAGTCGAAAGAAGGAGGGCCTTCAAACGGACCAAAATAAGGTTCAAGTCTGGATTTTGCCAATGTAGGGTGAACATCAGATGCCTTGACCATCATGGTGTCAGGTCGTTCCAGATCGTATATAACCAACCCGCCCGACTGTTCACGCAACCCCAGACCATTTGCATGCATCAAGAGGTGAAAATAATTCCAGCTGGCCGTCTTGTTTTTAATGGCATCAGTTATCTGGGTGCGTGTCTGACGAACAGCATAATGATACAGACTTTCCTTATCAGAAAAGATCTCCCGCTTGGCGGCACCTTGTGGAGCACTCTGAAAACACCAGGGTGCGCGCTGCAATGTATTATTATCCCCCCACACCCAACTGCCATTGTCTTGTTTGAAACCAAAACGCTTCTCCAGGACACGGCAACACTGTTGCAGCGTATCGGCATCATTCCACATATTAGCTGCACGGTACGTTTCCGGGTTTACACGATTAACCGCAATATGGCAGTGAACATTGTCAGTATCCCGGTGGATAGCGGTAACAAACTGGTGCTGTTCCATACCCAGTTTTTCCAGGCAATGACGTGCACTATCGAACACCTGATCCGGTGTTGGCTCCTCATCCGCTTGCCAGGATAAAATGAAGTGATAGACGGGGTCTTTGCAGTGACGATTTTGTGCAGCAACCATATTCATTTCCGCTGCTGCCGTCTCCAGTGAGAAACAATTAGTTTCGCACTCAACACCACCAACAATGACTTGCTCTCGCCCATCAGGAAAGCTCTCGATGAACTGCATAGGTGAAAACTCATCGCGCCGCTCAACATAATCAACCAGGCGGTCAAAAACGGCTTGGTTGGAGCGGGAAGTGGACTTTTCAATTTTGTCTGGCGTGATAACGTCATCAGGCTTTTTCTCATCCCGTAGACTCAGGTAGCCAACCAGCTTCATAAAGCTGGTACCGCCGTCTCGTCTTTTGGGTGGGATGATAACGTTCATAGTGCCCTTATTCGTTTGCCGGTATGAGATTCAAATCCAGTGCAATGATGGCCTTTTTCACCTCAACCAACACGTCTGAAAACTGCTTACTCAGTTCCTGAGTCATTTGTTCCTGCATCTGAGTGTAGAGATGCTTTTGTAAGCCACCCAGGCGAAGAAGTTCGTTCATCAACCGTGTATCGGTACGGGTCATGATCTTCCTGTTAAGCGCGGAACGGCGCAGTAGTTCGGAGGTACTAATCCCTGCCGCCTTGGCCTTGCCTTTGATGGCGTCCGCCTCTTCCTCGGTGCATCGAATTTGGATGATGATCCCTTTCTGACGCGACTCGCTTTTCGACATAACTCAACCTCTAACACTCAACTGGGGTGTCGGGGCGTAGCCCTGACCAGGTGTTTTGCATTATCGACTGCGTGCAGGCGGTAATGACAAAACATTTCCTGTCCGTCATTTTACTACGTCTATCCTTCGGCATGCGAGCTATTTTTCGCCTGATTGGGCGTCAGTGAGGGGGCGGGCTTGGCCTGTCATGAGTGTTATGGTTTAATGTGCCTATATGGCATCGATGAAAATCAGAGGACGACATGGCAGGAACAAAATTTTATACCCAGGAGCAACTAGAAGAAGCAAAGCTAGCTCTTGAATGCTTACCTGATTTGACTCCAAACAAAATCAGTAGAGCAGAACTCTTAGACTCACTAAAAGAAAGCATCATCACCCTGGCTCAATCAAAAGGCTATACGGCCGCAGAAATCAAATCTGCATTGCAGGCTGTAGACATATCAGTAAGTGAAAAGGCAATATCGGATGTCATTCGTGCATCAAAGTTTCCAGCAAAAAAACGGGGTAAAAGCACCGTTAAGCAGGAAGCTAAGCAAGCACAATGAAAATGGCGGGGATCCCCGCCATATTGATGGTTAAAGTGATTTAAGCTTTAATCTGATTTCACTTTGCAAGTTATAGTTAAAAAGTGAACCCAAGTTAACGTTGAACAACTTTCCCTTTTTGTAGGAATCCACATCAGCCCATACAGGAACCTCATCACCAAAAGTTTCCCGACATTCAGTGAGTGCTTTCTCGATCAACTCATCACTGTAATGTCTGTCTAACGTAACGTAATTTACACCACCGTAAACAGCATTGAATGGACTTTCACTGTACTCGTAAACATCTTCCATGCTGTTGAAATATCCGCTCTTGAATTTACTTGTAATCTCTTCAACTTGTTCACTACGTGGACCATCTTCCCATCGTACTGACACAGAGTTATAACTCGTTTTTTTGACCGAAAATTTCACCGTGGGGAAGTGCTTATTAAGTAGTAATCATATGTTCGATGATACCACTACGGCCACACTGGCATTGTTGCTATCAATCATCTTAAGATGAGAGAGTTCAGGCAGCATTTTTAGTCTTTTAACTTCAAAACTGAAGGCATCTTGAATATCATTTTTTTCTTGCTTTTCCCTCGATTTGGCACTCTCTGACAACGATTTTCCATGAATGCCAATAATAACGCCTCGGCCATAACCGTAAAGATGGGTGTTAACATTTTGAGCAATAACCAGAGGTTTCTTTTCAATTTCCATAATGTAACTCCGTGATCAATAGCGGGGCCATTGCCCCGAAAAGTATTAAAAAATGGGGGCCAACGTACCGTTTTGACGGCTGCATGATCTCATCATAAATCGCACCATCAGCCGTCACGAACACGACACATTCAGTATCAAGACAACGCCAGTATCTTGAACTCAATGGCACAAACCGGTAATGGGTTGAGCTCAAAGCGACAACCTGTACAGGTTCTTTTTCGGTCACTGAATAAATATCGTAATGAACATTCTTGCAATGCTGCCCAAATCGAAAGGCCGCATCCCATTCACTGCTGGCATGACATATGTAGTTGCAGTTTCCTTGCATAACCCCATCGCTTGATGGAGCGTAAAAACGAACAACAAAACGCCCAAGTCGGCAAGTTTCAAAGTCATTGAGATCACATCTTTCGGAAGATTTTGGAGCAGCGGTGTTGACGTTTTGTGTGTTCATTCTGGTTTTCCTCTTGTCGGTGGTAAATCCATCTCTCGGTGAGTTCCGTCGCAGCAAAGGGCACAGGAGCAACGGCGAACGGCGCAATACCAGGGCGACGACGAAAAGTTTTTTGACCGGAGGAAAGAATAGTTTTTGGCGGCGGCGTAGCGATACCCTGGTATTGCGTTGGGTGACGGTGCTATCCCCTGCCCTCTGCGCCGGTACTTTCCGAGTGATGGTCAATGGCTGTAACGTGAGAATGAACACACCCGGCACGCCGGAACGGCGGGACGTCTCTGACGGTGGCGCCGTTGGTGCCACCAGTGAAAGCGGCGCCGGCATCTGCCGGCAGCTAGCGCTTGCTGTTGATCTTGGCTCTCAGACCCTAGCCGGCAGGCCCGAAACCGAAGGGTTCGGCGAGACTTGTCTGCCGTGTGCGGCTGACTAGTCGAGTAGGGGTGATGGTCGGGCGCAGGCGACCGGCCACCGCAGGGAGCGCCAGCCCGTTGGGGTGTTTTTCAAACCTGGTGGAAAGAAAAATAGGCGTCAAATAAGGGAAAAAACCAAATGACGACATTGAACTGATGGGCAAAAGACAGGACTGAATCAGACGAAGCAGGCAGGGGTCGGCCGTGGCGCAGCCACAGCGGCTTTTACCGCCCTGCCGATTTATGACCGTTTGTGCTCCAACAGACTGGTACAGTGCTGGCCAGTTGGCACACGCCTGTCATGATAGTGTGAAATGTGACAAAATGGCACATTACCATCATTTTCAAGATAATGGATTATATCGCCACGTCTCCCCATACTGTCTATAACGCCCTCCTGCTGGGGCAAAGTAGCGTGATCGGTCATATTTTCCAGGCAGGATTTCCCTGCCTGGCGTTAACTCACCCTGTTACAGGCGGGGTGGCAACATGCCGGGGAACTGGCGCGCCACGATATCATTGATTTCATTGACCAGATCGGGCCGCTTAAACACGATATGTCCCGTCCCTTTGGCAAAACCCTTGACGGTAAAATATTCAAGATCGCAAAGCTCACTGATTTTATTACCCGTACGGAAAAAATCAGCGTACTTTTGCCCCTCCCCCGCCCGGAAGTCCGGCACGGTTTTCCCATCCAGCAGATAGAACGGACGAGCCAGATCGTCCAGCAGTTGCTGCCCTTCCCATGTGAAACTGGAATGACCGTTACGCCATGTGTTGAGAAAGCGCTCCACGATGATTTTTTTCCCAAGGCGGCAAGGGCTGTTGCTTTTATAATCCCATGACAAGCTGCGGAAAACGTCGATCACTCCTTGCTCAAAGGTCGCTGCCTTATCTGCATTCAACTGCTTGAACGTCGCCAACACCGTATCAAGCGTGACCTCCGGGCAGTCCTTGCTGTTCAGTTGGCGATCCCATTCATCCCGTTGTTTGCTACTCATCAGCGTGTACATGCCGGTATCACTCAGCAGTCGATCCCATACTTTCCTGTCGATCAGTTTGGCAACCGCATCACCGTATTTTTCCGGTTTTCCCCGCCAGTCCAACGCAAGTTTGACCACGTCGCTGAACCCACACAGATAGTCCTTGTTGGCTGCCTCTGCAAGCTGTTTAGCGGCAGCATGGATCTGCGCCATTCCCTCCATGAATTGCGCAATGCCGCCGTTGCGCTGCGCAATAATGCGGTCAATAGACACAGAAGGAATGATTTCTCCCCCCAGGGAAGGATTAACGGTGATATCAGCGATCACGCCCATGTCCTCGTACGTCTGCTCTACGGTTGAAAATGTCATGTATTTCTCCTTGTCGAATCGGGGAAAACTGCCGCCCGGAAGGTCGGCAGTCAGTGTTATCAGGCGTAGGCCCGTTTCAGTTCCAACGTGCGCAATACCTGCCCCAGCTCGCTGCCTCGCATGGCCGGAATGCGTACCGGCTGGCGTTTACGCTGGCATTTGGCTATATGTCGACCCAATGCACGCAGTTCAGGCTGAACCGCAGCAGCTTCTAGGCTATCCCGCAGGATCCGGGTTTGCTTTTTTGGCGACGCGTTATTTGCCGCCAACTGCTTTACATACAAGGCGGTTGATGTGATGATTGAACCTTCGATAGTCATAGTTTTTACTCCAATCGATTATTGAAAGCCGGGCTAGCTTTCCTAGGGGTAGACCGGCACGAGAGAGCAGCGGAAACGCTGCTTTTTTCATTTACGGGCTTGCGCTTCCCGACTCAATGCCTCCTGTTGATCACGATGGATCACGGCAGATTGCTGTTGTGCAACCGCCAGTAAAACGGCCTCAATGGCCGAGGCCAGTGCATAAGTATTGGGGTAAAGGCTACCGCGCGGCAGGCGGCGATTTGTTACTTCATTCAGGACATACAGACATTCCTTCAATAGAACTGGCATATCTTTCTGACAAATAACGGACAGACTCTCCCCACATCTTTCCGAGGGCTCCTGAGCGGCGGTTTTGACGTTGACGTTCTGTGTGTTCATTCTTCTCTCCTGCCTGGTGGTTAATTCATCTCTCGTCGGGACCTTTCGCGGCAAAGGGCAAGGGAGCAACGACGAACGGGGGAGCGCAAGGGCGCCGCTGGCGGCGTGCATTTCACCCTTGCGCTCACGCGGGCGGCGGTGCTACAAGCAGCCCTCCGCGCAAGGGGTCGCACGAGAGATGGCCACCGACATCGAGAGAGAATGAACACACCCGACACGGCGAAAGCCGGGGCGCCCTTGGCGTGTGTCGCCCTGGTGACACACAGTGAAAGCGGCAGCAGCCGGCTGCAAGCGCAGATATCGCGTGACGGATGGAAGCCCGAAAGGGGGGAGACGGCACAGCTGGCTCCCTGCGCAGCACGACAGCCGGCCCCGTCAGGGGCTCGCCCGAACACCCTGCCAGCAAGGGTTATCCGCCAGCGAAAACATGAGCAGTCAGCAGTGAATGAAGGCCAACACCTTCAGGCTTCAACACCACTGACGGGGCTGTATTATGTCCAGGCAAACATAACAACAAGTGATGTCAATTTGCAGGCGACAAAAATACCGCAGTGGCGAAGCCACCGCAGTGTGTTGTCCGGTTTTAACGGCGTGCCAGGCGATTGGGGATGCGGGAGCGGTTATCCTCCCGGACAGCAGCAGGCAGACCGGCACTGAGCAGACTCACCTGTAACGTTGCTTCCCAAAATGGCATGGCTGCCCAGCTGTAGCGATCCAGTTCTGCCAAGCAGGGAAAGCGTGCTGTCCACGCAAGAACCCGCTCACTCAAGTCAGTCTCAGCGATGCCCTGCTGCTGACCACGTCTCAACCAGCTATCCAGCTCCCCCGGCGTGATGAAAGCCAGCTCGATTTCAGCTTGCGCCAACCGCACCTGATACCGTCGGCGCTTGTGCTGACGGATCTCTTTATCATGACGTTCCTGCCGGACATGCTTCATCGCCAGCCGGTGTTCAAACCGCTGACGGCGACGGCGATCCACCGCCGGGAAAAGCGTATCACGCACATCACCGGGCAATGGGAAGTAACACTGCTCTCCCCGGCTGGCGATCAGAGTATCAAGTGCATCCAGATAGTCATCCATGCGCGTGGAGCGACGACGATCGCCGGGACGATAGGTAATGTCGATCATGCGTATATCCTTGGCTGAAAGGGTGACGCGTCCGGTCAGTTGTCGGAAAAAGGCGTGGGCATACGGGTACGCAGCCAGTCGCCTGCCCGTCTCACGGCGTGCTTCCACCTGAGCAATGGCAAGCCAGACCGCCTGCCGATACGGGTGCCACGGCACCAGAGCCAAATGGGTCGGGATCACAGGCAATGTCCTCCCATCCGCAGTGCAACGGCCAGTTCCTCCGGTCCCCAGAACCCCTGCCCGTAATACACGGCAACCGTAGTCAGCACGCGATTAACAATCGCCGGAGTATAGGTATCGTCCAGGTACAACCACGCCAGGGACTGACCGTCGTCAAAGGGAAGTATCATCGACCATCCCGGAACGTCAGCTCCCGCGCTGCACAGATACAAGGCCGTGACCTCATCGCCTACCGGGCTTATTCGACACACGACCGGCACCCGCCCGCAAAATTCACAGCCTTCTTCAGCGTTGACCCGCCAGCCTTCCGGCACTGTCAACTGACTCAGTACG
>NZ_LXKR01000049.1:0-19948 GCF_001692375.1 Serratia sp. 14-2641
GTGTGTTCAGCCGACGCGGGTGTTGAGGTAGGACAGGGTCTTAAAGACGGTTGAGGCAGCGGCGCTGCCGTGCTCGCCCCGCAGGGGCGCTACGTTCATGCGTACCTACATCCGTTATGAGCAGAGTAAGCCGCCCAGAGCCATTGTGTTGGCTAACCAGGCATTATCCCTGGTGGCGATGCTACCGGACATTGATACTCTGCCACTTGAGACTCTGCGCCAGCGGATCAGAACACTGGCTGGCGAGAGCCCCACTGGCTAAAGAAACGAATGAGGCGGAATTTTCGGGGATCCCGGCATAGATGTCATTTTCTATGCATCTGGATTTTAGTCTGTAAATCGATGAGCCGATCTGCAATTTGTGTCAGCCCCGCATGAACATAGTCACGCTGCATGGGGGTGACGATTTCATCGGCATTCAGCACTTTCCGAAAGTTTTCCACGCATTCCTGCCATAATTCGAACGACTGTCTCAGCCGGATTATTTGTTCATCAAACACTGACAGGGCGTTGCCCTGATAAGCGAGGTAGCCCCGTTCCAGGGTTGCGGCCGTGGTGAGTATCTGTTCCATGGTGTGTTTATGTGTTGCAGAGAATTCAGGCATCTCGTCATAAGCGCGGGATGACCGCTGGTTCTCCTGCTCGAACGCGGTTTCCATGATGAGGGCGTAACGGTAAAACCCCGGATATTCCTGGGTTAATGCCATCAGTTCTTTATCCGTGGTGCCGGTCCAAATCCGATGCAATTCGGGGGTATAGCCCATCATGCGGTTGATAACCCGCTGCGGCTCCGTGACGCCTTGCGCATCCAGCTGCTGCATATGTTGATCCATTTTTGCCGCCATTCGGCGAAAATCGGCCATTGTCATCGGTGTTTCCTTTTTACCGGTTTGGCAGGGAGCAATGCTTCGCGGGCTCCAGCGCGACCGTATGGTGATCTGGGGTGCTGTCGACGAGCCTCGCGTTCAGGCCATATTCCGTCATGACACGAATGAAGGCGACGGTGTCACCAATAATACGAAAAGGGACGGGGTGCAGGTGGCGTCCGTCCTGGGTAAAGGCCGCATTCAGCGCCGTTTTTTCGACGTAGAAGCCGTTGTTAAGTGACGGCGTCAGGGTCACTCCGGATTTCCACTCATGTGCATCCATCACGTAATTGTCCCAGCCCTGGTCTTTCAGCGTTTCAGAGGCGTAGGTGAGCCGGAACAGATCGGATTGTGCGGCCAAATTGCCACTGCAGGAGCGCCACAGGGAGTCCAGGTGCTGACGCAGTTTGCCGGCCGCTCCGTGCTTACGCCCGCGTTCGAGTAGCCAGTTGATGTCGACGGCCACGCTTTTGGGGAATCGCTTCTGCTTTTGGGCGGTGGCCAGCCAGCGAATAAGAAACAAATTCTCTGCATATTGCGTGCCGGCCATGCCATCTTGACGCGCCAGCCCCAAGGCTGCCAAGGCACAAAACGCCAGGTGACTGAGTGCTGAGGTGGTATTTTCCGTGGTAACGGATTCGGTCTTGTCTAACAACGTCTATCCTGCCTGTTTTGACGAAAGATTAATAAGAGATCTACGACCCATCGCCATTCAGTGTAACCGGTAAGCCGCAAGATGGAGTCATCCTGGTCCCAAAAGTTCATTAAAAATAGAAAGTCGGAAATTTCGGCGGTTCCGGCATGCCCCCCCCCAAAAATCATGCATAACCGGGGTTTTAAGCCCTACCGAACGAAAACGTACGCCAAGTACATTTTTTGAACTATCCAGCCCAATGCTGGGATTCGAATCATTCCGGTGTGCACAGACGATACTGCAGATATTGAGTTATTTAACATGATACGCAAGGGTCAATTTCATCATTCAGCCAGCGACGGATTGTCGCCGGCTGAACAGTTTTATTTGTACAGAGACAATCCATTTACGAAAGCTCGCGTGATATTTTGTGGTCTCGTTATCGCCCCGCCGACAACGACGCTGTGAGCCCCGCAACGCAATGCATAAGCCGCCTGTTCCGGCGTATTTATCCCCCCTTCAGCCAATACTGGCAAAGAAACGGCATGGCATAATGTTTTCAGGTGGGCGTAATCATCATCAATGAGGTGCTTCCCTTTACTCTCTGGGGTATAGCTATACATCGCGGTAGTAATACCATCATAACCCAAATCTTGTGCCTGAAGCGCTTCATCAAGAGTGGCCACTGCTGCCAACAGTAATACGTTAGGGTAGTGTGTACGGATTTCCAGAAGCACATCTTCCAGTCGTTCACCGCCAGGTCGAGGCCGAAAGCCGGTTTCGATGGAAATGAAGTCCGGCTCCGCAACCATTAACCCGTGAATGTCCGCCACTGTCGGCGTCAGGCATACCGTAGAATCGCTATAATGACGATTCAGTACCCCAATCACCGGTAAAGTAACCTGTGCTTTGATGGCTGCGATATCCTGCGCACCGTTGGCAATTATCCCCCCCGCTCCGCCGAGGTAGGCCGCATTGGCCATTTTCGCCATTATCGCGGCCCCATGTAGCGGTTCACCGGGTAACGCCTGGCAGGATACGATTAGCTTGCCAGCCAACGAATCTAATAGGCTCATGATGCCTCCGGTTTCGGTACAACCAATAGGGAAAGGTCGACAGGAACTCGTCGGTCTTCTTTGGTTTGCAGCCAGCCCTCTATATCCAGCAGCCACCAGTCGCCGATAAGGAGTTCGTAAAAACGCCGTGGGCCGCCACCATAAAACTCATGTAATGGTAGCTGCCAGCGAGCACGTTCTAATGCATCGGGAAAATTGAGTCGATAATAATCCTGATGAATATGCTCACATTCATTCTGCGGTATTTCCCGTGCACTGCCGGTAAATTGTGCACCATCTAGCCCTAACGGCGACGTTTCCTGCATGTCATAACGAAACAGTGAGCCGCTGACCTCGGCACGTAGGCCAATATTCCTGGAATGTCTGGCGGAGCTCATCGAATACCACACCAACCGCAATGGGTTGAACAACGGGACATAATTGACGGTAGAAGCCCAGGGAA
The DNA here is from genome assembly GCF_001692375.1 of Serratia sp. 14-2641. Classification (NCBI taxonomy): domain Bacteria; kingdom Pseudomonadati; phylum Pseudomonadota; class Gammaproteobacteria; order Enterobacterales; family Yersiniaceae; genus Serratia; species Serratia sp. 14-2641. The sequence goes on from NZ_LXKR01000049.1 coordinate 3,019, forward strand.
TATCGCCCGCGCGCTGGCTCGCCAGGGTGAAAAAGCGCGCACTGTTGAGCAAATAAAGACTGCGTTGTGCCAGGCTCATGTTAGCTCCCTCGGGTGACTATAAAAGGTGCATCGTTCAGCAAACTTGAATCGAGGATGTCCCACCATAGATCTTGTTCGATGCGGATTTTTTCCCATTCAGGATCTTTGCAGAGTTTTGATACGGCTCTGCGGTACTCCCCCCAGGCGGCTTCATCGGTAAATGTAACGTAATGCTCCACGCAATGGACGTTATCGCCGATAGTGCGGACATACCACCGGCGTTCTCCCGCCATTTCCAGTGAGCGGTAGAACCACTCATCGCGCTTTTCCACCCAATGCCAAAATGCGGCCATATCCAGGTGAGCTTTATGTGTCGGTTTTAATAAATACATCAGGTGCAGCATAATCTTTTCCTTTAATTAAGCAGTGCCCAGTCGGAAGTCAGATGTGTACCGTGCAGTTGTTGGTAACGCTGGTAAAAAAGGCGGTTATAGCCTTCACTCTCACTGGTTGACAAAGGAGGAGCATTTTCAAACAGCAATAGCGCAACCAGTGGTTCTATTTTTGCACCACGCAGCGTCTTGGCGCTTAGGGCGGAAATTGACAGTCGGCATTCGCGGATACCGTTTTTCGCCGCGTAGTCCAGTGAGTGGTAATAGGTCAGTACGAAATAACGGAAGTCATTATCGTTTATCTGATAATTTGAACCGTAATAACGTGCATGCAGGGTTTCACCAAAACGGTAGAAGATGGTGATCCCCAATATTTGATTATCGCGTTTGGCTACAGCAGCAACGGCGGTGTCGATTACCGAAGACTTTTTTTGTCCTTCAAATATACGCCGCATCCAGTCAATACCTTGATGGCTTCCGTATTTTTCCCTGTTATTGGCGATTAATTCTGTTGCTGGCTCCAGCAGGTGATCATCCAATCTGCACCATTCCACTCGATTACCTAAACGGGAAAAAGTAGCCAACTCGGCGTTGGCTCTAACACGATGGTGGGAACACAATTGTTTTAATTGCGAATTAAGCCCACCGGCAGATACGGGAATAGTCGCCTCTGCTGAATGCATCAGTACACGGGCATGAGGATAATGGTGAGCGACCTCCAGTGCTTGGCGCAGTGGCATAAAAGGGACAATAGTTGCATAACATCCCCGGATCCCAGCCGACTTGGCCAGCATTTCAGCAATGTTAGATAATGCTTCCCCACGCCGCATTCCTTGCACACAAGGGATTTCATTATGTGTGGAACGTCGAGCCCCCCCCCACAAGAATGGCTGCTTCCAGGGACCGTCCAAACCAGGGAAGTAGTCAGGTAAATAGAACAATCCAGGCTGACTTTCACCATTCCAAAGTGCGCAGCCGCCCAACAACCCTGCACTACCATACAGAGTAAAAACATCGCTCTTACCCAGGGAGCAATCCAACGCGGCTAACCAGTCGTAGCTATGAAAAAAATCATGGTCAGTGACCAGAGCATCCCATTCATGCCGGTCAATATGTTCGATATTGTGAAATAAAGGGCCATTTACGGGCAGCCCAAAATGACTCAACATGTTCTTCCCTTAACACATTCAATAATGGCCGCATGCGGGCATTCAGTGTAAGGGGAAAGATCTGCCGGTAGAGCATTGGGAACAGTTAATGGTTTCCAACTTACAGTCTGAAAACCAGCCTGGTATAAGGTATTTTCCAATGTTTTACGTGACCAATAGTTGGCCTGTATATTAACATCGTAAGGTGGCTTACAGATATGAAGCCGAACTTGACTACCGTCTGCACGGGGTTGCTCTTCTATCAAACGCAGGCCAAAGGAGTGATAATATTCTGGGTCTGAATGAAAATCCGGGTGAATAGGCAGTGTGAGCAACCGCCCCCCCGGCTTTAACATTCTGGCCATGGTTTGGCACATTGCCAGTAAGTCTTCATGGTGAACCGCATAGGGCATAACATAAATAGCGAGGACAATATCGAAATATTCATTATATTTTTCATCAACATTTGAAATGTAATTAATGCCTAACTTCTCTTTTTCCTCACGTCGACGAGCATAATTAAGCATACCTTCAGAAATATCATGACCTACAATGGATTTTGCCCCCCTGTTATTTAACCAACGCGAAATAGCACCCGGCCCGCAGCCAAAATCCAAGATATTTAAACCCGAGAGATCGCCGATTAATTTCTCTAACGTTGGGAGCTCTAGTTCTTTACGGTAAGGCCATGAGAGCATTTTTTCATAGAGCCCGGCGAATTCATCAAACGTTGCCGGATCAAACTTAGATAAATCACCCTTATCCTCCATGGCAGATGAAGTGTTTAACGATTGTATAAAAATCATAACGCACCACCATTTATTAACAATAAAAAATGAATTAACAGTTTAATTTCTTACTGCTTGCCACATTTCTCACACAAGGCAGACACAAGCAGGAACGAAAAAAACCGTCACCATTCCCCAGCGTAAAAATTACTTTTGATGATGTACATATAATAATATTAGATACCATCTACTAAGCTAGTATAGGACGTCAAATTTTTCAAGGAACCAATTGAAATATAAAAACGTTATTGAATTATTGAAAGTTTAACATAATTAATTAATGTCAATTTGAACTATACCCTAACCTGACGTCAGGCCGGATAATGAAAAACTGTCAGAATAAAGTCGCTCTGACTATTTATTGACACTGGTAATTAAAGGTCATAGATTCTTTTCTGACACATTCAGTATTGGAGGCGTATGAAAGGTCAACGTATTGGCTATATCCGGGTAAGTAGCTTTGACCAGAACCCAGAACGGCAACTGGATCAGACTCAGGTGGATAAAGTCTTCGTCGATAAAGCATCGGGTAAAGATACTCAGCGGCCAGAGCTGGATTCACTGTTGTCATTCGTGCGTGATGGAGACATCGTGGTGGTTCATAGCATGGACAGGCTGGCTCGTAACCTGGATGATTTGCGCCGTCTGGTACAAAAGCTTACCCATAAGGGAGTGCGTATCGAATTTGTTAAAGAATGCCTGACATTCACTGGCGAAGATTCACCAATGGCAAACCTGATGCTCTCAGTGATGGGGGCTTTTGCAGAGTTCGAACGTTCTTTAATCCATGAACGTCAGCGTGAAGGGATCGCTTTAGCCAAGCTACGTGGAGCTTACCATGGACGGAAAAAATCACTGTCCTCAGAACAACAAATTGAAGTTCGACGGCGAGCAATGGATGGTGAGAAAAAAGCCCAGCTTGCTCGCGAGTTTGGTATTAGCCGTGAAACGCTGTATCAATATCTGAAACAGTCTGATTAACATCTCATTTTTATGTATTCGTATGTGATCCGTAGCCAGGGAGGCACTTTTGCCAGCAGATTTTTTAAACGCGGAACAGCGTGCCAGTTATGGACAGTTCTCTGGTGAGCCTAATGACATTCAGCTTGCTCGTTTCTTTCTGCTGGACGAAATGGATATGGATTTCATTAACAACCGGCGCGGAAGGGCAAACCGTCTGGCAGTGGCATTGCTGATTGGCAGCGTTCGATTTCTTGGCACATGGCCTTATGACTTGTCAGCGATCCCGACCAACGTACTGTGGTTTGTTGCCCGACAGTTGGGAATATCCGATACGAGCGTTCTGTCCGACTACTCCAGAAGAGAAACCACGCTGCGTGAACATCAGGCACTGATCCGTCGTCAGTATGGCTATCGTGATTTTTCGTGGCCGTGGACTTTCAGATTGAGCCGGTTACTGTTCACCCGCAGCTGGCTCAGCAACGAACGACCGGGTCTGCTTTTCGATCTGGCTACCAGTTGGCTTCTGCAAAATAAAATACTGTTGCCGGGCGTCACCACGCTGACCCGTCTGATATCCGAAATACGTGAAAAATCAGCAGACAGGCTCTGGTCACGTCTGTCCGGGCTGGCATCAGGCGAACAGTGCTCATTACTTGAAGAACTGTTACAGGTGCCTGACGGAGTACGTACCTCACGTTTTGATCAGTTAAGAAAAGGTCCTGTTGCCATCAGTGGCCCAGCATTTAATCAGGCCGTTGCGCGCTACCTGAAACTGAAAGCATTTGGCATGCAGGGTCTCGACTTCACCGGTATTCCTCCGGTGCGTTTCAATGCACTCGCCCGGTATGCTGATATGATTTCAGTGTACAAAATAGCCCGGATGCCGCCCGCAAGACGAACAGCTATGCTGGTTGCCTTTGTCCGTTCCTGCGAAATATCGGCACTGGATGACGCGCTGGACGTTCTGGATGGGATTATCGCTGATATCGGCCGGGTGGCGAAAAAAATTGGGCAGAAAAAACGACTGCGGACACTGAAAGACCTTGATAAGTCAGCATTAGAACTGGCACATATCTGCTCGGTGCTCCTGAATGAAAATATTGACAGTGAGTTGATCCGCTCGACAATATTCGGGAAATTTCCTCCGGCCAGGCTGGCCGATACCATCGCATTTATAAACACCATCGCCCGACCTTCTGACACCAGTTTTCACGATGAAATGGTGGAACAGTATGGGAGAGTCCGCCGCTTTCTTCCCTGTTTGCTGGAGAATATTGAATTCAGCGCCGCTCCGGCAGGTGAAACCACGCTGGAGGCTATACGCTACCTTGCGGCGATCCGGTCAACCCGGAGGCAGCATATTGATGATGCGCCAATGGCGATAATTACCGGCCCCTGGAAACGACTCTGCTATGGCAAAGACGGCCATTTATCCCGACAGGGCTATACCCTTTGTGTTATGAATAAGTTACAGGACAGTCTGCGACGTCGGGATATTTACGTCGCACGGAGCGAGCGCTGGGGAGATCCGCGGGCTAAACTTCTCCAGGGCCAGGACTGGCACACCAACAGAGTGCAGGTAGGGGTCAGTTTGGATATCGAAAATTATTGTACGTTAAGGCTGTTTTTTGTACTTTTCGACTTTAGCTGGCCGCAGTCGACGAAACTTACCAGAAGCCGGTGTCCGGTTGCTTCTCCAGATATAATCGCCTGTCAGGTTGATGTGCTCCCAGCCTAACGGCGACAAATGCGACAGCAGCTGCTCGTTGATCTTCAGCCCTTTACGCTTCAGGACATCGACCGCTTTTTCCATATAGACGGTATTCCACAGCGAGATAGCTGCCGTCAGTAGCGTCAGTCCACTGGCGCGATAGCTCTGATTTTCCGGTTTTCTGTCCCTGATTTCACCCAGCCGGTGCAGGAATACCGCACGCGCCAGCGTGTTACGGGCTTCTCCTTTATTCAGTCCCGCCTGTACCCGCCGACGAAGTGCCGGACCGCGGAACCAGTCGAGCATAAACAGTGTCCGCTCAATACGACCAATCCCTCTCAGTGCTTTGGCAAGTCCATTCTGTTTGGGGTAGCTGGCCAGTTTTTTTAGCATCAGGGGTTGTAAACCGGAAGCCACCAAATTTTTTCACTATTATTAAAAAAATCCGTTTGTAAAAATTGAGATATTCAAAAAATTAAAGTTTGCCAGTAGCGAAAGCCCTCCGTTCCCTTTTCTCACAAGGGTTAGCCAAAAGTGGAACACTATTTCGCGCAGCTCTATTTAGCCAGCTTTATAATAGGCCGATATTTTTCATATAATCCAGATATCGGGTAAGTAATGCGGTATTGGTCGGCGTATAGTCAAGCCCTCCAGATTCGGTTAATACTGCCTGGGTCTGGCTAGCATCATACCGAGGTATGTTTCTGAACACTTCCCACAGCGTAAGGTCTTCATACACGACTTCGGAAAGCATCGGTAACAGCGGCATCAAGGGGTTGGCGTCCAAATTTGGATCGTCATACAATTTTTGTAACCACTGCTTATAAGGCATTGGGGTTAAAACGTAGCCGCAATGTTCAAATAGTTCAAAGAAGGTGTTCAGACTGATCGAATGCGCGTCACTCGGAGGGATCAGATGATACATACGCCCCAGATGGCTATTATCACTGGCGATACGAATTAAGGCTGCACTAGCATAGTCTACGGGAATCAGCTCTTTACGATCGCCAGGCAACAATGGCGATGCACCGGTACTAATACACCCTTTTATTATCCGCCACATAAAATCTTCTGGATTACCTACACCGCTAACGCTGTCGGTCATCATAAAACCCGGTCGGTAAACCGCCAGAGGAATACCTCTCTCTCTCGCATGCCACATGAGCCGCTCAGCCACCCATTTACTCTGTATATAGCCCAAGGTATATTTCATTCCTTCCCAGTAGGGCATTATATCGTCTTCTTCATAAAAACGCTCTGTCGGGAACAGTAAGCCTGCGGGCCCTATGGCGGCGATGGTAGAAATGTAATGCAGTGGCTTGGCCTTGTTCGCGATGGCTAAACGCAATAAGTTGATCGCTCCTAGCACATTGGTTGCACGATGCGTATGGTAAGGCTCAATAAAACTAATATGAGCAGCGGTATGAAAAATGACATCACAATCTGTTGTAAGACGCCTGTAACTCGCTTTGTCCAACCCTAACTGAGGTTGGGTCAGGTCCCCCGCAAGTGCTACGATACGCAAGCCAAAATCCTGTTGCCAAAGCCCATATTGGATCATGTTATCTTTGACACGTTGTAGGGCTGAGTCATGATCCTTCGCTCGCACCAGACAGACAACTTGACGCACATCATCTAACCGCAGTAAATCACGCAGGCAGAAAGCCCCCATAAATCCCGTCGCACCAGTCAGAAACACTCGCCCTGCCGAGGCGCTTAACCACGGCTGAGGCGGCTGCATATATGGTTGAATATCATCAGGAAGCTGGCTGTCTCTGAGTAAGGTAGCACAGATGTCGTCGGTTACGACTTCTTGTTGCTGTTGGAGTAAATGCAGTAGATTACGAGGTGTTTGGGCATCGTACAGATCCTGGATAGACAACCTCTGTCCGAACCGACGTTTGATTTCCAGCACCAATCGTGCAGCCTGTAATGAAGTGCCACCAAGCAGGAAGAACTCGTCATCCAACGAGGCTTGGACTACATCAAGCACCTGCTGCCATATCAATAATAATTCGGCGGCGTTTTGGGGTAACTCTGACGGGCATTCGGTCGTAATCCCCAGTTTATCAATCTGGGCTTGCAACAAAGAGCGATTGGCTTTACCGTTTTCATTTATGGGGATGGCAGCCATAATCTGCAAGCGTGGGAGCATGTAGGGCGGCAGTTGCTGTTTAAGGCTATTGAACAGGATGTTGATGTCGAAGCTACCAGGGTGTTTGGGTACGACAAAGGCGGTTAAATAGGCTTCATCCGTCCCATTCCTCATCACGCAAACCACGGCAGCCAGCAGTTGCTCACTCTTTAACAGTTGGGTTTCGATCTCTTCGACCTCAATACGGTATCCCTGCAATTTAATTTGGTTATCGATACGCCCGGCGTACATGATAGCACCATCAGGCCTCTGCCAGCCCATATCTCCACTTCGATACAGACGCTTAGGTGTGCTTTCCCCGGCAATCTTTATTGTTGGGAATTTTTCCTGCGTTAACTCAGGGTGATTGATATATCCCCGTGCTATCCCTTCACCTCCGATATAGATCTCTCCTTGCTCACCTGGCGTTACAGGGTTCAACTGTTCATCCAGAATATAGACCTCCGTTTTGTCGAGTGGCTGACCAATTGGCACCTCTTCCTTTTGCAAATCGTCCGCCACGATGCGGTGGTAAAGTGTGACCGTTGTCCCTTCCGTTGGACCATAGCAGTTAAGCAGATTTTTTGGCCATGCCGTTGGCAACAGTGACTTCAACGCCTGAAGGTTAAAGGCTTCACCCCCGACTAGCAGATAATTCAGTGAGCGGAAAGCTGAGGGGCACTGTGGAGCGATAAAGTTAAACAGTGATGTAGTCATAAACAGATAACTGACAGCATACTGTTGTAATGTACCCTCCAATCGTTTCGCATCAAGCAGCGTCTCTTTGGTGATAATAACTAAGGCGGCTCCATTGAGTAGTGCCCCCCACACCTCCAGGAAGGAACCATCGAATGCTGGGTTCGCGTGACAGGCAACCCGATCGCTAGTTGTAACGTGAATAGCGCTGGAATTTACCAGCATACGCACAATGCCACGGGCCTCAATTTCTACGCCTTTAGGTTGCCCAGTGGTTCCGGAGGTGAAAAGAATATGGCTACGTTGATTCAAGCCTTTGTCTCTCATCGGCAATTCAACATGCCGATTGTTGGTTGAGAGGGAATTATCAAAAAGAATAAAATGGGTCGACAATGGCCGTGCACCCGAATTGATATCCGTGATGGTTAATTTCGCCTGCACTTCGTGCAGCATAAGATTGAGCCGCTCATCCGGCAGCGAAGGGTGAAGTGGGACACAGGTTCCGCCTGCTAGCAAAACGGCCAACTGGCAAATGATATACTCCGCCCCCGCACTCATTAAAATAGCAACGGGTTCCTCGGGTTGAACTCCATTCTGGCATAACTCTATGGCTAGCCTCTGTGCCTGCTTCGCCAATTGGCTATAGCTCAGCGTGTATTTAGGGGTGATGATTGCTGGTCGCGCAGAGTGCTGTTTCACCTGATGTAAAAAAAGACCGGTTAGGCCCACCCCGGGGAGTTCATGTGGCTGATTCATATTTTCGGTCCTATTGGAATTAAGTGGAAATTTCAAACCGCGCCAGAAGAACGTTGTTGTTTATACAATTCAAGGAGTTTAGGGCGATCGGCCTTACCATTAGGATTCAATGGGATGGCACCAACCATATGGATGCGCGGTAACATATAGGGTGGTAAGCATTGTTGAAGTTCACTGAGCAGCTGTTTGCTGTTGAAAGTAGACGGGTCTTGTGGAACAACAAAAGCAAGCAGGTAACCTTCATCGCCTTCTTTTTTAATCGGACAGACAATAGCCTCCAACAGTAATCCGGTATTTAGCAATTGAGTTTCCACTTCCTCCGCTTCTATACGATAGCCCTGTAATTTGATCTGGTTATCCAGCCGCCCCGAATACATAAAGGCACCATCGGTCCGTTTCCAGCCCAAATCACCCGTTTTGTATAAACGCTTGGGCTCACTCTCGCCGCTAATTTCAGTGGTGATAAATTTCTCTGCTGTCAAGTCTGGACGATTAAGGTATCCACGTGCCACTCCATCACCACCCACATATATTTCACCCAAGACACCGACATCGGCCAACTGCAATTGCTCATCAAGGATGAAAACCTCCGTTTTATTAATTGGTGTTCCTAGAGGCATGCTTTCCGCCGTTAGGTCATCCAACCCTATTGGGTAATACAACGTGTAGGTGGTGTTTTCCGTCGGGCCATAAACGTTATAGATATTTTTAGGCCACGCCTTCAGAGGCAGCGATCTCAGAGCATGAATATTAAATGCCTCCCCGCCAATCATCAGATAACTCAGGGTACGAAAGGCATCAGGGCAGATGGTAATAATGAAATTGAATAATGATGGCGTAACTAAAATGGAGCTGACGGCATAATCGATAAAGCTGGACTTTAACTTTTCTGGGTCGAGCAGCACTTCTCTATCGATAATCACAGTAGCGGCACCATTAAGCAGTGCCCCCCAAACCTCAAGAAGAATGGCATCAAAATCCGGAGCAGAAATACTGCCAAGGCGATCCTGAGTCGAAATAGGAAGATAATCCGCATTGACTACCAAACGTAGTATGCCTCGATACTCTACCTCAACAGCTTTGGGCTTACCTGTGGTGCCGGAAGTAAACATGATATAAGCCCGGTGGTTCAAACCTGCCTTTCTCCCTGGGAAATAAGTCGAAAGGACATTGTGACGCGGATAGGTGTCTAGCAGGACATAACGGGTTGATAATGCACGACCAACCAAGGCTGATTCGGTCAGGGTAAATGTGGCCTTTACTTCCTGGAGCATGAAATTAAGTCGATCGTCAGGTGAAGCCACATTGAGAGGCACGCAACTCCCTCCAGCCAATAGAATAGCAACCTGGCAGACGACCTGTTCAATACCTGATTTCAACAAAATGGCCACTGGCATTTCATTTTTCACCCCCAGTTGCAGTAAATGGGTGGCGAGTGACTGCGCCCGTTGCGCAAGTTCAATATAACTGAGAGTTCGTTCCGTTGTTATGACTGCCGGTTGATTGGGATAACACGCAACTTTCTGTAGAAAGAGCTCCATTAACTCCAGATTATCAGCGTCTTTAATATCTTGAAGTTCTGTATAAGCAAAGGGTTTATTCATTAATAGCGACTCCTGAGCGTTTTCTACCCGCCATAACAAAAGCAACCTATTGCACATTACGGTGGCTACTAGGCTTTATTTTGGTTGATTTGAATACTAGGTTTTTAGCTAGAAATTTACGGGTTTATTAGTGTTTTTAGATCAACCGCTATTCTCCGGTCTTGCCGGGTCTCCAACCACCGATCAATATCTAACAGCCACCACTCGGAAATCGTCAATTCATAAAAGCGGCGTGCACCTTTCCCGATAAATTCATCCAAAGGTGGCATCCACTCTGCGCGTAAGGCTTCATCAGGAAAGTTATTGAGGGAGAAATAATGGTGTGCTTCGGAACTTTCGTGTTCTGGGATTTCACGGCAAAGGCCGGTAAATTGAGCTCCATCTAGCCCAAGCGGAGATACCCCCTGCAAGTTAGTACGAAATACCGAGCCGCTCACTAGTGCATGTTGGCGAATATTTTCGGAATGCCTGGCAGTACGCATCGAACACCAAAGAATCCGGACAGGCGAAAAGGCCGGGACATAATTAACCGTAGAGGCCCAGACCTCCCCGGCTAGCGAACGGCTGGCAAGTGTGAAAAAACGCGAATTCTGTAGCAAAGAGAGACTTCTTTCTGTCTTCGACATAATTAGCCTCTACTCTGTTGGGGAACTGATGTGTAGTCCTTGTCATTTTTGATCCCTTCAACGATCGCCGCATGTGGGGCATGCAGATAACCATCAAGCGAAACACCGTGCTCTTGCTCTGGTTGAGGAGGCTGTAATTGTTGCCAGAAAATAGAATGAAACCCGGCTTTACGCAGTGTCGATGTTAGTGTTTCTTCGGACCAATAATGCGCTTCAATATTGACGTCATAGGGAGGCTGACAAATATGCAGATTAACCAAGCTGCCATCTGTTCGCTTCTCTTTTTCTATCAGGCGAAAACCGTAGGGGCGGTAATATTCTGGATCTGGGTTGAATTTAGGGTGTATTGGTAAAGTAATAAGACGTCCACCGGGTTTTAAAAGCCAAGCCATCGTTTCACTCATTTCCAGTAATTTTTCTTTATCCGGCGCATAAGGCATTACATAGATAGCTAAGACGACATCAAATTGTTCCTTAAGGTTATTATCTAATGTTGCGACATAGGATATTCCCTGGGGGTGTTTTTGTTCTAAGCGTTTAGCATAGCTCAACATTCCCTCTGAAACATCGTACCCCACGATCCTCCTAGCACCTCTGCCCTGTAACCAACGAGAGATAAAGCCTGGTCCACAGCCAAAATCTAGCACGTTCAGCCCCGTAAGATCGCCCAGCAAAGCACCAATCGTCGGGATTTCCAAGTATTTTCTATAGGGTGCAGCGAACATTTTTTCATAAAGGTCGGCATGAGCATCAAAAGTTTTCTCATCAAAATCATGAGATGTCTGTTGTTGCTTACCAATAAAATTTGATGGGCGGTTCAGTTCAACACTCATACAACCTCACTACTCAAGGATGAATAAAAATAGTTCTACACGAAATTATCCTAATCAATAAGTATTATTCATGATTTAATAATATTTATTACTCTATGAAAAATATGGTAAAATAGTGAACGAAGATAATAGTATTTTCATCTTCTCATAAAGATAGTAGTTAATGGGCACTGTTGCAAATGTAGGGAGGAGAAAGCCAGCTGCCCTATGTAAAAATATTATATTTCAAAGGGGTAAGCTTGGAGAACGGAAATTATTGTGCGTTAAGCCTGCTTTTTAAGCAGACTCAGTATCCTTATACAGAGCCTGGATGCGGCAAACCTGAGAAACACTGTAGCCCGTTGCGTCCGCAGTTTCCCTGATACTCAGTTTCTTTACCTGTCGGTAGTACAGGACTTTCTGATGCCGTTCACGATCGGCCTGCTTACCTCGGTACTTACCCAGCGTATGTGCCCGTTTAATGCCCTGTTTTTGCCGCTGGCGGCGACTCAGCCAGTCCTTATGTGACATTGCGGCCATCAGGTCGATAAGCATGTTATTGATGGCGGTTATTACTGCGCGGGTGATCGGATCAACCTGCGAAGGGTCTTTATCTGACAGTGCCTGCCATGATGTGGGTACATCAAGACTGACAATCCGCAGCTCGTGTTGTTCTATCTGTTTTTTCAGCGTTATCCAGTCGCTGTTGCTCAACCGGGTCAGACGGTCTATTTGTTCGACCAGCAAGATATCATTGTGGTGACTGTCCATCAGTAAGCGTCCCAGCTCCGGGCGTTCAAGTTTTGTACCACTGATATTTTCCCGATAGTAGCTGGCGATTTTATGCCCTCGTTCTTGGACGAACTGCTCCAGTATCTCTTTTGCCCGATCGGCGAACTGATCTGCTGTCGATGCCCTTAAATAAGCTCTGATGAACATTTTTTCACCGCATTATCGCATTTAGGTCATTGCATTTATTCTATCGCATATAGGTTATGTCATTCATCGTGTGCCGTCACGTTTTAATTATGGCTTCAGGGTGTACCCTTATGCGATAACCATTTTTGTTAAAAATACCGCATCGAATAATTTATGAGGGAAACTATATGGCAAGGAGGCAGATTCTTTCTCTGTCGGAAAGAGAATCATTACTGGTATTACCGGATGATGAGTTAACGCTGACCCGAATGGCCTATTTCAGTGAGCATGACCTGGCGCTTATCAGTGCTCACCGTAAACCCGCCAGCCGTTTTGGTTTTGCCGTCCTTCTTTGTTATCTGAAAAATGTCGGCTTTGCCCCGGATAAAAAAATCCCACCCTCTGATGCGCTGCTGAAGCATATCGCCAGCAGGCTAAACCTTACCGGGGATCTCTGGCCTGCTTACCTTTCCGGCAGGGATACGACCCGGCGTGAGCATTTAACCGAACTGTACCGCTATCTTGGCGTAAAGGCGTTCACCGGCAAAATACAGCAGGACTGTATTACACACCTGTTGTCGATGGCGACGCGCACCGATAAAGGTATCCTCCTGGCCGAAGAGTTACTGGTCTATCTCCGGCAGAACAAAGTGATAATCCCCGCGATTGATGTCGTGGAGCGTACCTGTGCAGAGGCCATGGCAGGCGGCGATGAAATCGTATTTCAGACCCTGAATGCCCCGTTAACTCCGGCTCACAGGGATGCCCTGGATCGTTTACTTGAGTCATCAGATAATCAGCCTTCCAGGCTGACATGGCTTCTGCAACCGCCGGGTAAAATCAATGGTAAGAACGTGCTGCAACATCTTGATCGGCTCAGTAGCATTGAATCGCTGGCATTACCTGAAGGTATAGATCGTACCATTCACCAGAACAGGTTGCTGAAACTGGCGCGGGAAGGCCGAAAGTTGAGTAGCCGGGATTTGACCCGATTTTCAGCAGCCCGGCGTCATGCGATCCTGGTGTGCGTTCTGGAAGAAGCCAGAGCCACACTGACAGACGAAGTGATTGAGCTGCATGAGCGAATGCTGAACAGCCTTTTCAGCAAAGCCAAAAGAACACAGGCTGAGCGCCTTCAGCAGACCGGAAAGCTGATCCAGTCAAAACTGAGGCAGTACATCGATGTCGGTCAGGCGTTGTCTGATGCCCGTGATTCCGGTGGCGATCCATGGCTCGCAATAGAGAACATACTCCCATGGCCTGAATTTGTCGCCAGTCTGGAGGAAACACGCCATCTCGCCAGAAAAAATAATTTTGACCCGCTGCATATTATTACCGAGAAATACAGCACATTACGGAAATATGCCCCGCGCATGTTGTCCGCTTTACAGTTAGTCGCAACCCCGGCAGCGCAACCTCTGGCTGATGCACTGGTTGTGATCAAGGATATGTACCGGAAGCAGTCACGTAAAGTTCCGGCGGCAGCGCCGCTTGAGTTTGTCCCTGAAAGCTGGCGCAAGGTGGTGATTACACTTGCGGGTATTGACCGTCAGTACTATGAATTTTGTGCGCTCAGCGAACTTAAGGGGGCATTGCGCTCCGGGGATATCTGGGTTAAAGGCTCGCGCCGCTACAAAAATTTTGATGATTACCTCATACCCGAAAAGGACTTTGACAAACTCACACCCGCGCTGCCACTGCCCGTATCTGCTGATTATCATGAGTACATTACCAGCCGTATGACCCTGCTTCAGTCCAGACTTGAAGAGGTCAATGCCATGGCTGGCCTTGGTGAACTGCCCGATGTGGAAATATCCGACAGGGGCGTAAAAGTCTCTCCGCTGGATAGCTGCGTTCCGGCGCAGGTTTCACCGCTGGCAGAGCTGGTTTACAGCATGCTACCGCGACCTAAAATCACGGAAATTCTCGATGAGGTAAACAGCTGGACGACGTTTACCCGACATTTTTCGCATATAAAAAATGACATTACCCGTCCCGATACCCGGCTTCTCCTCACCACCATTCTTGCGGATGGCATCAATCTTGGCCTGACAAAAATGGCAGAAGCCTGCCCCGGGAGCACCAAATCATCACTCGAAGATATTCAGGCATGGTATATCCGCGACGAAACTTATTCAGTTGCCCTAGCAGAGCTGGTAAACGCGCAGGGGAAAAGGCCGCTGGCGGCATTCTGGGGAGACGGAACAACATCATCATCAGATGGACAGAATTTCAGAACAGGCAACTCAGGCCGCTACGCAGGGCAGGTTAACCCGAAATATGGGCAGGAGCCTGGGCGTCAGTTTTATACCCATATCTCGGATCAATACAGCCCGTTTTACACATGCATAATCAGTCGGGTCAGGGATTCAACCCATGTGCTCGATGGCTTGCTGTACCACGAAAGTGACTTAGAAATCAGAGAGCATTACACCGATACTGCGGGTTTCACCGATCATGTCTTTGCCCTGATGCATCTGCTGGGATTTGCGTTCTGTCCGCGAATCAGGGATCTCCACGACAAGAAGCTCTTTATAAAAGGGAAAGCGGACCAATACCCGGCGCTTCAGTCACTGATATCAACAACCAGCCTGAATCTGAAAGAGATCGAAATTCACTGGCGTGAAGTACTGCGTCTGGCCACCTCAATAAAGCAGGGAACAGTGACGGCATCCCTGATGCTGAAAAAGCTGGCCAGCTATCCCAAACAAAACGGGCTGGCCAAAGCACTGAGAGAGATTGGTCGTATTGAGCGAACACTGTTTATGCTCGACTGGTTCCGCGATCCGGCACTGCGTCGGCGGGTACAGGCGGGGCTGAATAAAGGTGAAGCCCGTAACGCGCTGGCGCGTGCGGTATTCCTGCACCGGCTGGGAGAAATCAGGGACAGAAAACCGGAAAATCAGAGCTATCGTGCCAGTGGACTGACGCTGCTGACGGCAGCTATCTCGCTGTGGAATACCGTCTATATGGAAAGAGCGGTCGATGTCCTGAAGCGTAAAGGGCTGAAGATCAACGAGCAGCTGCTGTCGCATTTGTCGCCGTTAGGCTGGGAACACATCAATCTGACAGGCGATTATATATGGAAAAGCAACCGGATACCGGCTTCCGGTAAGTTTCGTCGGCTGAGACCAGCTAAAGTCGAAAGGTCGAAAAATAACCTTAACGTACAATAATTTTCGATATCCAAACTGACCCCATTAACGTTGAGCAGAAAAACGCGGCAGCAGCGGCCTGCCAGGAGTAGATAACCGTTAGCTTCCCTCCCACCAGTGCGGTAAGCAACGGCCCGGCGGCATACGACAGTGCGATACCTAAAGCGCCACCGATCAGGCATACCAGTACAGCCTCAATCATAAATTGCTGCATAATGTCACTGCGCCGCGCGCCAACGGCCATGCGCACGCCGATTTCATGGGGACGTTCGGTGACAGAAACCAGCATAATGTTCATCACGCCAATACTGCCGATCATCAGGGAGATAGACGCTACCATCAGGATCAGAATGCTGAAGGGATTATGTCGCGCCAAGTCTAAAAGCATGAATAAAATAAAGCAAAAAAGATATATCGAAGATCTATTCATATCGGATATTAATACGATTTATCTCACGCTTGCGAAAAGTAAAAATATCAGATAATATTATTAGGAATCATCTTAAGAAAAAAGAGCTAAACCACAACTTATTTTAGTCTTATCTCACCCAGCGGGGCATTTAAGAGAAAAAACAAAACCCCAAGCAGATAGATGCCCAAAAACAGCATATTATGCTTATGCATTAGATTTGCTACAGCAATGGAATTTAATATTGAAAAAATCCATTAAGAATCAATAAAAAGAGCAAAAATATCAAAAATAAACCATTAGCCAGATTTAAATTCTTTTATTTTTGGTTGTTTTTTTATTTTTATGAATTGACAATAACTCTCAAGTCAATAATATATAAAGCCAATATTTGGAAATGACAGTTCCAATAAAGATAGAGTCAGGTGGTTTCAGCATTGGATGCAGCGGAGTTGATTATGGATGACACAAGTCAAATTAAATATGCAGCAACGCCAATCATCGAAACGCGTGAAAAAGTGTTATTGCTTTTTGGCTATATCATAAACAATGAATATCAGATAGATATTAAATCAGGCTCCGTAATCAAACTCTATAATACGATGGAATATGGTGATGAACGATTTACCAACTATCTAAGACTGCGTGAAACGATGTTGCGCTTGCTGACGTATCTATTGGCACACGCTAGCTGTGGCTATGTTTCCAACCAGGAGTTACTGGTACAGGTTTGGGAGAATCATAACCTCTCCTCCTCAACCACCAGATTGACCCAAGTAATCTCCGAACTTAAAGCA
>NZ_LXKR01000050.1:0-7509 GCF_001692375.1 Serratia sp. 14-2641
ACTTGCCGGCAACAGCGATTCTCCGACCGGAAATCACCGAACGTCCCCTTTTCTTCTTTACTGACGCGCTGCGTATTGAGTTGCCACAGGCGATACGTCACGATCAGCGCTTTCACAAACCCCGCAGCCCCTAACAACGCCAAAATCAATGACGCAATCGTCGCACGCAGCAGGACCGAGCCTGGTAGGGAGACTAGACTCACCATGATCATCAATAACAAAATCAAGGAGAGCCCGCCGCAAACCAGCATGAGGAACCACCAAAATGCCCGGATACGGACATAGTTGGTGCGAAGCTGCTCAACCGAAACGCCCGCTGCCGCCACGGCTTGCGCCCAGGTCAAGGCTTCACGGTCAACCTGACCAGGAGCGCGAACCACCTCCCGCGCCCGCGCCAGATTATTCAGTATCGGCCGCACGCCCCCCCGGTAAATAACGCCCAGGTCAGAGAAAGGGTTTACCAATGACAGCCCTACTTTCCCAACCCGCCGCAACGAGGTGGGTGCCACTCTCTGCCTGTTTTGCTCAGTTTGCATTCGCCGTTACCCCTGCACTCATCTGGGTGGAAAGCTGCTGCAGCTGCGGCGCATATTGTGCTTTCGCCGCCATGGCCAATTGCTGCCCTGCGATAACATTTGCCTTGCGCAGCTCGTTTTTAATGCCCAACTGCAACCAGTTACCCAGGCTCTGGACACGGACCAGCTCACGCGTCAGATTGTCGCCACTCATCGCCTGCAGGTCGGTTTCATACGCAGTGTTGGCATAGCGCCGGCCGACTTCGAAAGACTCGTATTCCCGTTCGCTCATCACCCCGGACTTCTGCGCTTCCTGGCTCGCCATCGCTGAAAAATACTGACTGGCTGACGGGCTCTGTAGCGACTCACCTAACGCATCCCGGGTCGCCGGATTGGGCTGACTGGCCGCAATCATGTCCAACTGGGGCTGAGAGGCCGCGCTCTGTATCGATTTGTATTGTGTCAGCAACCCCTGATATTCGCGGCCTGTGGCCGATTGAATATCCCCCTTGCCTGGAGTGCGCCCCGCATCATGGCGGGACGAGTTTTTCATGTAGGCCATCGCCGCATCGACCTGCTCCTGATTGAAGGTCAGGTCAGGTGCCTTGCCGACAGCCCCGGCGCCATCCATCAGGGAACGCAACTCGATATCACCGCCGGGCAGCGGAGAGACCTGTGGACACAGGTCTGTCCCCCTATAGGTTGCCGCTTCCTCTGCCGTACAGTAAGCCGCATGTACCGCCGCACTGCGATAGCCGCCCTGACGCGGTGCCACCGGAAGGGACGCTACGCTCTTGCGCACCATTTCGCTGCTGACGCCCCCGCCGCCAGACAGGCGGGAGGCGCTGGAGCGGGTCTGCTTGCTGACCTGGGTGGCCATGCCGGACGCCGATTCGCTGCAGATACTGTCCGTTACTGTAAAACTGTCGCGGGCTCGCTCCAGACGCTCTGTCTGACGCCCAAAGATGTCGGCCTCACGCTGCGCGCGAGCCGCCTCGGTCACCGCCGACACCTGTTTGTCACTGGCCTGCACGATAGCAGTACCTATCTGGGTTTCCGTTGTGAGGATCTCCGCCAACGTGGCATTGATGGTGGCCATTGCAGGCATCACCTGGAATTCAATCGGTGCACTACCGGACACATAAACGGTATACGCGGCCGCGGGCTGGGTCAGTACCAGACTGACCGCCAGCGCGACCACTGTCGCAGAGTATTTCATGATTTTTCTCGCTTAAAGGTGATAGCCGCGTTTGGCAATAAGCTCAGAGGCAAGGTGGCGCGTGACATTGCCGGCATCCACATCGCCGACCTGCTTTCGACGCAGTTCGATCAGCTTCTCTGCCGTGCCTTGCGGAAAAGCCTCGGCCAGAATGGTGCGCGCCGTTGACCCGCCAACCTGTTCGTACAACAGCCGCCGGAGCGAACTGTCTATCGGTGAAGAGTTAAGCGCCCACAGTTCAAGGGGCCCCAGCGCGTTTTTCAATATCCGGGCCAACGTCCCCCCGCCCTTGATACGAAAAATGCCCAGGAACGGCACGCCACTCCCGTCCGGCGCTGGGCCTGTGCCGCAGCGCTGGAAGTTACGCAAGGTGACTTTCGGTACCTTGAAGCGCTCGACCAGCAGCGCTTCGTCATCCGGATCGACCTCCATCATGAACAATGAATTAGCCGAGCGAAGTATGGCCTCAGGGAAATCGCGCATATACTGGGAAGACAACACGGTGCGGACCCCGAATTTCCGTTGTTCACGATCCTGGGTTTCCAGCATGGGGAAAATAAACGGCACTTTCTTGGCGTTATGCAGTTCGTCATACCCCTTGGTCTTGACCTCTTGATCCAGCTGTTCCAACCGTTCGATATGTAATGCGTGATAACGCTTGTCGACTGCGGCAAGCAACGCATCACGGTACTGAGGCAGGACGAAATCACCGCCAGCCACCTGGCCAGCAAACAGGAACATGATCCCCGTTTTGAGATGCCCCGCCTTACTGTCATCCCCCATCACGTTATTGAGGTCGATCGCGATCACGCGTGTTCGAGGACTAATGACAAACCGCGTGCGCCCAGCCAACATTTTGAATTCACCCACCGCGTCTTTCATGCAGCGATACATATACTCCAGCAACTTTTCCTGACTGCCATCTCGCTGCACTTTACCGAAGGCCCCCTGAATATCTTCATGATTCAAGATACCGGTCATGTCGGTCAGTTCCGGTACAGCCTGGAACTGGGCCAATTGAGCCTCTCGCACATAGCCTCCATCAAACAGCAGATCACGCACTTCGTACCATAGCGCTTTATCCCACCAGTCTGCGTCGAACCGTTCAAACAGCCCCAATTTATCCAATGCCGCATCAACACACTCCAATCCAGGAAGACCGCGGCTATAAGCCTGCGGGCTGACTTCCGCATTCGTGGTGTAGGCTTTGCTGATGGCCCGCTCGAGGATTTGTCGGGTATCGCGGGCATTAGGGGGTTCGCCGGTGCTGGGATCGATACACATGGCGGTCAACATGCTGAGGATCCAGTTGCGTTCAGGCTCTATCGGATAACGCGCCCCCAACTGGATATCAAACAGGTTGCGGCAATGGGCCACACTATTCTGCAGAACAATACCCACCACCTCATCTTTCCGTTCCGGCGGTAAAGCATCACGCAGCAAGGCAATCTGGCCTTGCATTGAGAATCCCTTATCCACGCCGGCAAAAAATGGCAGGTTTTGCTGAGCGCTGGTGATTTGAATGTTACCAAGGGCGTTAAGCAACACTGACTTCCCCGTCCCTGGTGAACCGGACACCAGGTTGGTCAACTTGTTCTGCTTACTGGTGGCCAGCCCCACAGGATAAAGTTTGCCATCCAGCGTGGGGAACAAGGCGTTGCCATCGTCCTCCCAGGCAGATGCCGGCCGCGTCAACGGCGTCAGGTTCAGTGCTTCGGATAACGGGGGGTAGAGCGGGTTGGGGCCGCTGCCTTTGCTGGATGCCACCAGAGTGGAAACCCAGGCACGAACTGGATCGCCGAAAGTCTGCGTGACCTCACAGACGCCCCATGACTGGAAAGCCTGTGTCAGTAGCGTCAGATTACGGGTTACCGCCTGTGGACTGTCCCCCCAGGTCGCTGCCGTTATCGTCATCACACAGACCGGTTCATTTTTTTCAACCTGTGTCAGTGCCGCGATGGACTTCCAAATCGGCCGTAAGGTCGGCACGAACGCCATAAAGTCGAGCGTCCCTTTCTTGACACCCAGCGCCGCCATGCCGCCAGGCATCACATCCATCCGTACCCGCCAGGGCACCGCACGCGGCACCAATGCTTTGAGATGTGCAAATGTCTGAGGGGTTTGCGGCCCCAGGATCACCGACAACGTGCCATGCCACACACCGTTAATGCACAGCATATTGCCCTGCGGGTGAACATCCTGATTCATCAATTGGAAGTTCAGCCAGGGGGCCAGGAATGGCGTGTGATCATCTCCAGCACGTGCGCCATGAGGCATAATGGGATCATCCGGCAACAATGGCTGCCAGTGCTCGGAGGTACCGGCACGATCCACTTGCTCACGCAATGCGTGCCCAACAGCATGCGCGTCAAGACGACTCAACAGCACGCCTTCGCCGTTATCTCTCAATGCCGCCTCTATGCCACTGAGAAAGGCATCATGTCTGATTTTTTGTCCAACCATCTCAGCCAGCACAGGGTTTTGACCAAAACGCGCATCGGGGCTTTGCTGGATAAGCGCCTTGAGACGCTTGTTTTCGTCCATCAGTTCGTGGGCGGACAATGCCTTGCGTCCGGTGTAACACACCAGATAGCAGCGTTCTCGTGACACCCAGGGGCTGATCTTGGCCACCCGCTCATCCAGAATTTCCTTCAGCGCCATGCCGGTACGACGAATGGACCGGTATTGAGGTGCCATAAGACGCCTGACCTCTTCTTCCCCGCGTGAGGGATCATCCTCGTAAATCAGGCTGAATTTATGGCCATGTCGGCGATACACCGCATTCAGTGATTCGGTCATACGTTCGATGCGCCCCGCCCAGGAAAACGGGGCGTCAGAGGCGGCCATTTCATCGGTATCGCAAAAGCTGCCGGCGACGGCAAAGGCCGAGCAATAATCACCGTCGTCAGTCACCAGGATATAGGGGGCGGCCAGCTCGGGGTGGCGTATACGGTCGTCATCTGTCAGGCGGACCACCGTCTGCAGATCACTGTAGTCGGGTAAATCCCGCGACACGGCAAAGCGGGAGGTGGCAGTAATGATCTCTTCAATCCAGCGGATCGGGTTCGGCATACAAATCACTCCGGCGGTAGGTAGGGAAACACCAGGTCGTCAGGGCCTGCGCCGCTGTTTTACCCTCAGGCAACAACAGGGACAGGTCATCGAACACATCAGGGGGAAATACAGGTACGCAGCCAACCAATCGTTCTTGCAGGCGTGCCCGCTTGACGGGGGGCAGTCGCAGCATGGCTGCGGCAAACTCTCCCACTCGCGCCGTTCCCCATGCCCCTTCAACCTCTCGGGCATGGAGTATCATCCAGCGCCACACGCGTTTTCCCTCACGCTGCTGTGTTTGGGTGCCAGCAATCATCGCCAGCAAAGTCTGACGCTGCAGGTGAAGGGCGTTCGTCAGCGACACACCGGGAAGCCAGACCAGACGGGCATGGGCTGCGGTGGGGCTGTCGAGATGCCCAGAGAGGTAACATAAGGTGCATACGGCATGTGACTCATCAAATCCTGCGCGAGTCCCCTGCCACAGAGTGCGAATATGCAGGCCACAGCATCGACAACGTTTACCGTCCATCGGCTGCGGTACCGGCGTTTGGGGATCGCCACTGATATCCAGTGACAGTGGCGCTAGCGTTAACTGAGCTTCAGTCATGACGAATTCTCAACCAAATAAAAAAACGCCCCGAAAATCCGGAGCGTTTCTCGTTAACCGACGTTGACCGGTGACAGTCCCACCTGGGTTTGCGCCCGTTTGATAATTTCCGGCACCACAATGAGGCAGACGCCAAACAGAATTGCCGAGATAATATGGGAGACCTTAATCTGCGGATTGTCCTTCTTGTTTTTTGCTGCAATCAGTCCGCCAATGACAAATACGGCTCCGGCAAGCTGTGCAATAATAAGTGCAGACTTAATCCCGGACTTGGCACCTTCAGCGGCACGGTCGGCCATGTCCGCAATATCACCATCGGCCAGTGCCGTGACAGGAAGAACCGCTGTAGCCCCAGATAAAAACGCCATAAATCGCTGACGTAACCACGCCTTCAGGAAATAAGCGCGCACAGAAAATTTCAGCATCATGTCGTTTGGCATGATTGACTCCTTGAAAATGAAGATTGTTATTAATGAAGGTGAGAGTGCGCTGACGCGCGGATGAAACCCGGCAGGCTTACAGCATGCCAAGGGATTTTTGCAAGGCATCAAGCAGATAAGGACTGCAGACCATCATGATACCCAGCGTGAATTTCAAGCTTCCGGTGGAAACGTCCTGACTGGCCGACAACCCCGTATGCCCATCTTTAAGTGACCTGCGCCAGGTCAACATCCCCTGCAGCGCAACATAAACGCCAAAGACGCGGATCAGGGTCAGCATGGCGTTCGCGGCATCGGCCGCCACGCCAAAGGTGCCAACATCCACATAGCTGATGGCGTCGAAGGTCGCCCCCTGCCAACCCACTTGCCGGGCTGCGGCACCGATCATCTGATCCAACCCCGCCAGCCCTCCGCACAACAGCAACCAGGCGATCACCTTTCCGCCCCCAGCGGACTGGCCCGGAGATTTACGTGATGCACTGGCGTGATGTGCCAGAAATGTCACCGCGCCTACCACGGCAAACAGCATGGCCAGCGTAAACCCTAGACGGGTAAACGCCCCCTGCACGTTATGCGCGAGATTGACCAACAGTTGGATAGCATCGCTTCCGTTAGGCATAACCCTTACCTCACTTCAGCACGCCCGCGCTGGTGCTGACTTCACGAGACTGAGCATCGATACCGGTGATGGTCACCCGCCCCAGCCGATCGCCCGCTTTGACAGCCCAGGTTTTACCTTGCCAGTACACCCACGCCATGCCGTTTTGCACCGCATCAAGTCGCATGCCGGCAAGTGCAGAACGAGAACGGGGCGCGACACGATCATTAACCTGCGACACCACGGCTGCTGGCTTTGCCTCAAGAACAGACAACCTGCTGAGCAGGTGGTTATTCTGTGCCTGTAGGTCAGCCAATTGCTGTTTCAGCGCGGCCAGCGCGGTACTCTGCGTTTTGACCGTGTCCGCCAACCGGGAAATCGCCGTACGGTTGGTCTCCGCAAAAGAACGAACACCGCCGACCATGGTGGCAACGTCATTCTGCAGTTGAACCGCGTCCGTTCCCCCTGCAGGAGCGACAGCGGCCAACGCCACCGGTGCCACAGATTGCCCATACTCAGCCTCACTGAAAGCATCCTGCGTAGCGGCCGAACCGCCATCACCACCATTCACATAAGGCGCGAACAGATAAGCCGCAAACAGCCCCAGTGCAAGGAGCGCTCCAGCCAGCCAAGGTAACGTCATACCAAACAATAACTTGCGCTGCAGCAAACGTGGACGGGAGGGCGTAGACGGTGTTGGTGGAGCTTCAGGCGGGGTGGATACGGTTGGGATAGTTGAAAACTCACTCATGCGTATTCTCCTGAATAATCATGTGAACCAGATAATCATGGGCACGCTCTGCGGCTTCCGGCCAGGGACTCATCGCCGCCGCGTGTTCAGGATGAACGCCGGGCAGGCAGTTAAGGTAACTCTCCAGCGCAACCCGCCCTTTTTCAAACTGTTGATCGGTATGCATCAGAAGGTACAACTCGGATACCGTATCCGCCTGCAACCAATCCTGAAGCAACCTGAAGGAGATAGCGTCAGGCTCACAGGAGTGCAAACAGGCCAGCGCGCAGTTCAGTGCCTGCCGCAGTTGCTGACTTTTCTGACGCCACGCCAAATTTTCATCCCG
>NZ_LXKR01000050.1:7976-11517 GCF_001692375.1 Serratia sp. 14-2641
GTCACCGCGTTGAAGCCGTTCGTCACCACCTGCGTATTGGCCTGCGCATACATCTCACCGATACCACCAATCCCTTTCAGCAAGGCTGGCAATACAATGCGCGAGAAGTAACGGTTATTGACTTCAGTGGCGACACTCGGCATCAGACTCTCATCCTGCAGCGCATAGGCATCGACCTGATAATTGACGCCCCCAAAAGCCATTTCGGTGAAGTGGATCACCACCCCATCCCCCGCCAGCTTCGCGCCGGCAGGGGCTTTAAGCACCGCGCCCGCATAGGGACCTGACACAAACCGCCCCAACACTGGGGTGGTGCTGTTATCTGAGTCCACGCCAATGTCGATCACGCCCGGACCACGCCAGTAGGGTGGCACGACCACGGAAGGCGTAACCGGAGATCCCCCTGTTCCGGTACTGAGTGAGGCCGTCTGCATCGACATATTGCCCGGCAGGCTGGCGCTCCAGCGGCTAAAGCCCGACATGTCTCCCCCGCTCCCCCCCGATGTACTACCATCTCCCCCACCGAGAGCCTGAGCCACCTGTATACCGGTTGGCGGTGATGTCGTATCCGTTCGCGGTACCATCTGCGCCAATAAGGCGTCCAACGCTTTCTGCCGCCGTTCGTCCTGCCGCTGCCTGTCCGTATCGGCCTGACGCGAATCACTGCGCCCCTGTCGGGCTGAGGGTTCTGTCGATGGCTTTCGCGCATTCGTAGCTTGAGAGGGTAGCGTCACGGGTTCCTGCTCCAGTGGTATAGAAGCAATAAAGCTGCTATTACGCTGCTGTGCGGTCGTGACCCCTTCCTGGTTATACTGTCGAAGCAAATCCCGATACGCCGGCGTTTCTGTCCCCTTGCTGTGCACCGACGCGCCTACGCGATTGATATCAACCTGGGAGGGTGCCGGTGGCGGCGTAGCCAGCCAACTCCAGACAAAATAAGTCCCGCCTACCAATGCCACCACCGCAGAGGCCACCAGGGTCAATGTCAGCTTTTTATCCCTTCCTGCATCATTTTCACTCGCCATGTCTTACTCCAGAGCAATGTTTAGCGCGGTGGTTTTCCCCATAACGGAAAACGTCACATAGGGTGTCGCCGGCAACTTCCACAGGTGAGTACCATCTGCAGAGGAAAGCGTCGCTTCAAACTCGTCACGAATATCGGCGCGCGATCGGATGTACAAATCATCCCCCAGTTGCCATACCGTGGTGTCAGGCACGCCACCGGTAACGTTGAGCCGCCGAGCCTCTTTAGGCGGTACACCGTCAAGGAAAGACTGCAGCGTACTGTCATGCAGCCCGATGCGACTTTCAGGTATGGCCGTCGCTTTGGCCGCTGGCCCACGCCGGGGAACGCGCATATCGAGGCGACTGTCTACCGTCCAGGTTTTGGCAGACGTATCCGGTTCGCCGCTGGTGACATTCAGCACAATGGGAACGGACAACCCACTCAGATAAACGGTGATATTGCCGCTGACAAAAGGTTGCTTGGCATAAACCACCATCACCGGACTGTCCGGCACCCAGTAAAGCTGGAAGGCCGGATTACCGCTGATCGGTGCAGCGCCCAATTTCCAGGGTGCACCGGTGCTGTCGATAAACGTCAGTGAACTGGGGTAATTCATCGCCGTACGCACCAGTGGCAAACTGGCTCCCGGCGACAAATCGACGGTCAGTGCACTGATGCGTGGCACCACCGATACTGAGGGTGAGATCATGGCCCGGGTGACGTCGGACTGACGCGCACGCAACTGTCTAATCTCATCAGGGGTCAAGGGTGATACGGCCTCCTCGGCCTGCGCATAGAGTGGTGAGGGAGGAGGAAGTGGATCGCTACCGGACAACCCGGCACCATTCGGTAATGGTGGCTCCGACACGGGCCGAGCGGCCGGTGCAGCAGGCACCGCAGCCGTGGGAGTCTGACTTTGTGACCAACCTGCCGGCGCGGAGGCGGCAGGCGCCTCTGCCCAGACCGGCGTGGTCATCAACACCAGCAAGGAGAACATTAGGGTATTTTTCATGGGGAACCTCAGTTGGCGTTTGTTGAAATCATTTGGGTGACTTCAAGACCCGCCGGCTTTTCCTGAACGTCGGTGCGCTGAATGCGCAAAGTGAAGATAAACCGCTGAGCTGGCGTACTGGTTTGCTGCCCATCAAGCTTGAGTGTGACCGGGTACTGGAACTCCCAGGTATAACGATCGCCGAGTACCCCTTTGCTGCGTATGACGCCAGGCGCCACATCAACCGACAGGTTCATCCGCTGACTTTTAACTGCAGCAAGAATGTTCGACGACGTCAGTGCCTTGTTGTATCCCTCAAAACCCGGGTCAGAGAAAAGTGGCTCCACCCGGGTCATCTGCGAGCGATAGTGAACAAAGTCGAGCGTAAAGCCTTTACGCAATGCATCGGCACCAAATGCCGCAACATCCTCTGAGCTAAACGCTGGCATATTCATCGGTTTGACCGGAGTCACCCGCCCGTTCTCAGTCGCAAAGTATTTCACCGGAGGGTGTGCAACCTGCCATCCCAGATATCCGTTTAGGGAAAGCGACAGCACCATCGCCACACATAGCCACAACATGACGGTCAGGCAGCGATGGGCAAAAGCCGCCCCCAGCTCACGCTGGCGTTGCAGGGACAGGGCATGTGCATAAGCTCGCGCCTCATCGTCTGACACAGGGGGCGCCATGTTCGGCGCCAATGGCGCCACGGCAGAGTTCTGTTCTTGCGTTTGCATGGGTCTCCTTAACGTCCCGTGAACTCTTGCCACGGGTCAATGTTGCCGGGGATGTAGTCGTTGATCTTGTCAACGGCCGCCTGACAGACCTTCTCAGACACCTGGTTCATGATGTCGGCAAGACTGGGGAACGTGGGCAGTTGAATGGTGGTTGTGCGTATCCGTGACAAACAATCCTGCAACTGGTCGGAGGCATTCTGTTCTCGCGACGCCCAGGCTTCGGCTGCCCGCCGGGCCTGTTCATAACCGGCTTTGCTACCAGCTTCAGCAGCAGCCCCCGCACGGCAGGTAGAAGCAAAACTGGTAGCCGGCAGACAGCACAACGCCGCAAGCAGTGCGGCGCACACGCTTTTTTTAAACATAAAGTGTCCTTTGCGGTCAGTGAGTTATATCGGGCGAGGGTCGCCCGGCTGCGCCTTTGGCGCTGCCGCCGGCGCGGCCTTTGGGGAGGTGTTCTCATCCCGCCAACGCTCGTCAAACCCCAATCGGGAATGAAGCGCGGGCGGTAAGCTGGCGGGTGCATCCAGTTTGCCAATCCGAACCTGGCTATCACCTTCCAGCTTGAAGGCAATATTCTCGCGGGGAACAGGCTGGCCGCTGCTGCGGTTGATCCCATTCCCACAACCTACAGGCCTCGCGCCCTCCGGGGTGACCGTGTTGAACACCATCGGTGGGGCATCGTCCCGGCCAGGCAGCGTCACCAGGACATGCTGATACTGCCCCTGGTGACGTACCACACCCTGCAGGTACGGGCCATCACTGCGGACCAGATACAAATCAAGATGGCCATCTTTCGACCAACTGCTT
>NZ_LXKR01000050.1:11870-13903 GCF_001692375.1 Serratia sp. 14-2641
CGACCACTGATTGCGATGAGCAGTTTTAGACTCAAAATGGGTGACCACCCCCTGATCGTCCTTTTGCGGAACCTGTACGGTTACCGCCTCCTTTCCCAGCCAGGTCAGTGTCGCTATGCGGCCAGGCTTAATGCGCGTTTCACGCAGCAACCCCGACAGCTCCTTACCCCAGAACGTTTGTTTTCCTTCTCGCGTCCGAAGCGTAATGAACGCGCTTTGCGATTGCCCGGGTTCAAAACGGAAGGGTGCGTTACCACATTCGAGTACCTTGCCCGTCACCCCCGTCGCCGCCGCTTTGTAACTTTGGTGAATAGCGGGAGAAATATTGCTGTCAGGCTGAGCCGCATTATCTTGCGGTCGCGTTGCAGGAGCGGCTCGATGATCAACGGCTGGTGCAACCTCTCGCGGGGCGGCCGCCGGTGTGGCTGCTGCGGGGTCGGGATGATTCACCGGCGATGCAGCCGGTTGCGATGTAGGGGAATGGGCTGGCATCGGAACCCAATCACCGGTGACGGTGTCACTCGCTGATACTGGTGCAGCCAATAACTTCCGCGCATCCTCCAGCATGGCCTGTTGAGCGGGTACCTTCATCGCCACATTGATTTTATGCTGGGCAATCAAGGCAATCGCTTTTTCCTGAAAAGCCTCACTACCGGTCAACTCAATACGTCCCCGGTAATACTGGGCCGCCGTCAACAACGCCGCGAGCACCTTCTCATCGCTTTGGCTGGCCCCTTCAGCCATATCCAACCTGGAGCCCCGATCGATGAATGCCGGTTCGTTATCCAGTTTGTAGAGAACCGCGTTGTCCCCCTGTTTCTCCCATGACAGTCGCTGGAGTAACGCATCCTTATCTATCAGCGCCACGTCCGGATCAGCGGCTTCGCCGTTCGGGCGTGGCGGACCAACCCAGATAGCGTCAACGGTAGGTTCGGCCTGAGTCTGTTCTGACTCAGCGCGGTGAGCCCACTGTGACGCAGGTATGCCATTTTCTTGCTCTGGTTCACTGGCTGGACGAGGTGGCACATCAACCTCCAATTCACTTGCAGTATCCGCTGTCGCCACCCGGAACGTTTCAGTCGCCTCTGGCGTCGGTACAACGTATTCTGCACCGCCGGTCGGGGTTGGTTCTGGTACGCGCCCTTCAGGATTAAGTCGTCCAGCCAAAGAAATGGGGGCGTCGTCTGAAGGGGTGACTGCATCAGAAACCACGGGGATCTCTGCGGGTTCGGTGCCCACACCAGGTAAGGGAACTGTCGATGTTTCGGCTTGCGCGGCCCAGGACGCATAATCATTAATATCAATCGGCATCTCATCAACAACGGGAAGGTGATCTACAGCCGCTTCAACAGGCCCGATATCGCCCTGAAAAGAGGGCGTCTCGGCCGGCATTGGCGGCATAGCGTCAACCGGAGTAGGCATCGGCTCCTCAGGAGTGGGCGGCGATACGCCCTCGGATGGAAGGTTCATTTTGTCTCTTTCCTCTCGGATGATCTCCAGTGCTCGGGCAATGTTGGCGGTCACGAGCAAACGCAACCCGTCAAGCCCACGCGACTGGTGAAGGTCATTGAAATCGGTCAGCCCCAGTTTTTTTTCAGCGTCGGTAAAGTCAGGCACAATTGCAGCACCGTAAGTCACTGAGGACGCTGCCTGGGTTGCCATCAGCAATCCCTTGTTCACTTTCTTCGCATGATCCAAATCGGCCAGGAAGATATGTGGGGTGTTGGGATAACGCGCGTGCAGCACGTTGGCTATTGCAGCCATATTGCCGGCATCGATGGTCATCACGACCGGCTGGCCAGTGGCAAGATTCAGGCTTCTGGCAGTGGCATACCCCTCGGCATACATCACCGGAGCGTCAGGTAAGAGCGGGCCTCCCACCACCAAAAAATTACCCTGCTTTGGCGCATCGCTGTAAAGCCGCTTATCACCGTCAGGCGTGATGTACTGCAAGGTGCGAAACTCACCCTCAGCATTAAAAAACGGCACCACCAGGGCACCGTTTTGAGTTTGTCGCAGCTCTGGCGTCGGGG
>NZ_LXKR01000051.1:0-13663 GCF_001692375.1 Serratia sp. 14-2641
GATCGACCTGAGAAATAGGTCGATCATCATGGGTAAAGGATGTTAAAAAGTGTTCACCATGTCCTTGAACACCTGTCTACCATGTCCCCGGTCTGTACAGGGAGAGGGCTAGGGTGAGGGGCCATCACAGTGCTTATGTCTCCCTCCTATCTCAAGCTTATACCACCTCGTTTGCCTGGTATCGCAACCGGGCATGGTCAAACCAACGTGCCGGGACGTTATGCGGTGGCAGCTGCAGCGCCTGCAAACCCTGTTCGATGATAAAGCTAGCCTGCCGCCATAGCTGTGGATCGCCTTCGGTCAGCACTTCCAGCAGGCGCTGTTTTTCCACCAGGTAGGTTTTGGCGAAGTGACTGTCGTATTGCAGCAGGGAACGGGTGTTGTCGATCAAATCGGCCAGCTTGATGGTTTTGGCCTGTGGGGAGGCGCTGGCGCTGTGGTGTCGATCGCGGTTCTTGCGTTGATAGCGATTTTCCGTGCTGCCGACGCTGACGTTGGTCAGCATTGCGACCAGGCTGGCAACCTGCGGGCCAAAATGGCTTTCGATATCGGCCAGCGTAGAGGGGGTATCTTCCACGGTGTCATGCAACCAGGCCGCAGCCAGCATCTCTTCGCTGTGCGGCACGCTGCTGACAATCTCCATCACTGCCTGTGGATGCACAATATACGGGTCGTTCGTGTATTTGCGGCGCTGATCGATCGCTCCATGCGCTTTGGTGGCATAGCGGCGGGCGCGTTCGGCCAATGTGTCAGTCATGCTTTGATTTCCCTGCGGCATCCGATAGATAGAACTTAGCATACCGTGCTTAACGTCTGTTGTGCGAGCCTGGGCTCCGCGCAGAATGGTCTACACTGGATCGGGTCACCAACCCGAAAAGGAACGATCTATGTCTATTGAGAAAGTGGTTTATCGCGCCCATGCCAAGGCAACCGGTGGCCGAGACGGCCGTGCAACCTCATCCGACGGCGTGTTGGACGTGAAATTAGGCGTGCCGAAAGAGATGGGTGGGGCAGGCGGAGAGGTTACCAACCCTGAGCAACTGTTTGCCGCGGGCTATTCGGCCTGTTTCCTGGGGGCACTGAAGTTTGTCGCCTCCAAAGAAAAAGTGAAAATCCCTGCCGAAGCCTCCATCGAGGGCACCGTCGGTATCGGTGAGATCCCCAACGGTTTTGGCATTGAGGTTCAGCTGGATATCAGCCTGCCGGGCGTTGAGCGTAGCGTTGCGGAAGACTTGGTGAAGAAAGCCCATGTGGTCTGCCCCTATTCCAATGCCACGCGCGGCAATATCGATGTAACCCTTAACATTAAATAATGTTTCCTGCCAAAAACCGCTGAAAGTGGGGAGCAATGCTCCCCCATTCCCTGGCTGTGTCTCCCGCTATTTTCCTCACAAAATTGGCAAAAAATGCTCGTTTGGTGCGATTTTTCTTGATTCTGTTCTGCAGAATGATGCTTATTGCCCATCGGCTGAACCTGAGGGCATATCGACTGTCTGATGGTTTCAGAACTTGAAGCCCGGAGCCACTGCGTTACATGAACAAAGTTAAATCGCTATCACAGCAGAATTTATCGTTATTGTTAGCGATCTATATCGGCATCTTTTTAAACC
Organism: Serratia sp. 14-2641; assembly: GCF_001692375.1. Taxonomy (NCBI): domain Bacteria; kingdom Pseudomonadati; phylum Pseudomonadota; class Gammaproteobacteria; order Enterobacterales; family Yersiniaceae; genus Serratia; species Serratia sp. 14-2641. The sequence goes on from NZ_LXKR01000051.1 coordinate 1,611, forward strand.
TTTCCGTTTTCTATCGTCGTTTTGATTCCTTTGCGCACGGCATTCAGGGGATCAAGGTTGTTTCTGCGCTGACGGAAGTCATCGCCATTGTCCTGTTCACCTTCTTTATCATGCGGCTGGTATCCCTGGGGGGGCGGCTGTTTTACCGTATCGTCGCTTCTTTACTGGTATTGATCTCCGTCGCTGCCAGTTACTACATGACGTTCTTCAACGTAGTGATTGGCTATGGGATTATCGTTTCGGTGATGACCACCGATATCGATCTCTCTAAAGAGGTGGTCGGGCTGAATTTTGTGCTGTGGATGATCGTGGTCAGCGCTTTGCCGCTGCTGTGCATCTGGAGCAATAACCTGCGCGACACCCTGATCGAACAAATGAAAACGCCAGGGCAGCGGATTAAGCCACTGCTGATTATGTTGGCAGTGGTCGCGCTGGTGTGGCTGCCGTTGCGTACCCTGGATAAAGAGCAAAGCGCACAGGAAAAGATCACCAATATCGATCTGCCGAGCTATGGCGGGGTGGTTGCGCACTCTTATCTGCCTTCCAACTGGCTTTCGGCGCTGGGGCTGTTTGCCTACACCCGTTATGATGAAAGCTCGGACGCAGCCAACATGTTCGATCCCAGCAAGAACTTTACCTATGTTGCCCCAGAGGGCATCGATGATACCTACGTGGTATTTATCATCGGTGAAACCACCCGCTGGGATCATATGGGCATCCTGGGCTATGAGCGTGATACCACGCCAAAGCTGTCGCAGGAGAAAAACCTGGTGGCGTTCCGTGGGGAATCTTGTGATACCTCCACCAAGCTTTCGTTACGCTGTATGTTCGTGCGCGAGCATGGCACCTCGGATAACCCGCAGCGAACCCTGAAAGAGCAGAATATCTTTGCCGTACTGAAAGAGCTGGGCTTCAGTTCCGAGCTGTTCGCGATGCAGAGCGAGGTGTGGTTCTACAATAATACCGATGTGGATAACTACTCATTCCGTGAAATGATCGCCTCAGAGAAGCGTAACGACGGTAAATCGGTGGACGATATGCTGTTGGTGGATGAGATGAAAGAGTCGCTGGCTCGCCATCCTGACGGCAAGCATTTGGTGATCCTGCATACCAAAGGGTCGCATTACCTCTATTCACAGCGCTACCCGCGCAGCTTTGCTCGTTATCAGCCGGAATGCATGGGCGTGGATGAGTTCTGCTCCAAAGAGCGCTTGATTAACGCCTATGACAACTCGGTGCTGTACACCGATACCTTTATCGACAGCGTGATTGACCAGGTGCGAGATAAGAAGGCTATCGTGTTTTACGCGGCCGACCATGGCGAATCCATTGGTGAAAACTCGCATCTGCATGGTACGCCGCGTGAAATGGCCCCGCCGGAGCAGTTCCGTGTGCCGATGATCGTCTGGGCTTCCGATAAATACCTCGAAGACCCGCAGCATAAGAGTGCGTTTGAGCAGTTACAGACTCAACAGCGGGTTGGCCAACCGCACCGTCACGTAGAGCTGTTTGACTCTATCCTCGGCTGCCTGGGTTACACCTCGCCAGACGGCGGTATTGTTGAGAGCAATAACTGGTGTCACCTTCCGCAGAGCAAAGCGGACGCCAAGGCGCTGTAAACCGAGTCAGAAAGGCCGTATCCGCTCAGATACTGGCCTGTTTGGCGCTTTTAGCGCCACTTGGTATGCAGTGGTGAAAAAGAGATTGACGCGTATACGGCCCAGCAGTAAGATGCGCCCCGCATCGGCGAGTAGCGCAGCTTGGTAGCGCAACTGGTTTGGGACCAGTGGGTCGGAGGTTCGAATCCTCTCTCGCCGACCACATTCAAGAAAGCCCGCTTTTTCAAGCGGGCTTTTTTACGTCTGGCGTTTATGAGGATGAGAACCTCCGCGGAGGTCGACAAATCTGTCGGGAACAGATTTGCATATCGCGCCAGCGATACCCCGAAGGGGCGAGTATCATGGACGATACGAGTGAATCCTCTCTCGCCGAGCACATTCAAGAAAGCCCGCTTTTTCAAGCGGGCTTTTTTACGTCTGGCGTTTGTCGCTCAGGCTGCCTGGCTCACGGATAGACATGGGTGCGGCTCGGTCATGCAGTGAACAATGATCAGCCGATTTGAGACCGCAGATATTTCCTCACTGGACGCACAATTGTAGATATTCTGCATGCTGCGCCCGTTTGGTTAGCAATGGGGCACAACTCGACTCCTGCAAATTTAGTTCTGTGGTAGCAGCAATAGTGAATGGCTAACGCCAGTGGCTTATCCCTGCCACCTGCGGCTTTGGAGGGCGGCGGGGATAAATTAGCTATTGGTGCAAAGAAACATTGGGAATCCGCACCCTCTGATTAGAAAAACATCGTCATCGAACTTGTGGAAAGTCATGTAATAGACAGAGGTTTTATTCCCAAGGTTACCCCATGAGTTATCCGGTGTGTTGTCATTATATTTTTTACTGTTTTATTATACTCTACCGTATAGGTTCCATTTTTGTCGGTTTCATTATAGATGAAAAAGTTATCATTATCGATGGTGTGTTTTTTGCCCTCTATCTCCATTTTTCCAAAAGCGCTTTGAAATCCTGAATTATCATCGTAAAAGAAAACGTTAACTTTTTGAAATATTTCGTGTTTTTTGCTTGTAAATGTAACCGAATGTTATAGCTACATGTAAATAACAAACTCCTGGTCTTTATTTTTTTCTCATAACTATAATCAGCAATTGCTATAGTTAATAGGATTGCCACCATTAACATGGCATTTCTGTTCATTTTAATCATTCCTGATGTTGAAACATTTTGTATTTTTTTTGATTTTAGTGTTAAGACATACACCAATAAAGCCATAATCATCTATTGATTTTATATCACTGTAGTATATGTTGTAGCCATTCTTTTTACACTCTTCCTTAAGGTTGGTTTTTTCAAAAATATTTTCGAATACTTTCTCTTTGAACTGTACTGCTGGACTATCTAATGAGTAAATATTACATTTATCAATCACGTCGATTAAGGAGGGAGTGGATGTCTTTATTTCTATACCTTTCGATTCTACAAGGATGTAGTAAAAAATCACTAATGCGGCAATGCAGAATGCGACAAAAAAACTGACCAATTTTGTATGGTTTACTGATGTCGGCTTTATTTCCTTACTTTCTTTTTTTTCTGTATTTATTTCTTTAGGTAAACAATCAACGCTGCACTTAAACTTGAATCCCACCTTCGGGATAGTGATAATCACTTGCTCTGTGATGCCAAGGCTTGATATCGCTTTCCTTAGCTCACTCACCGCACTGTAAAGGTTGTTGTTTGATGGTGTTAACCCAAAATCCTCCCAAATATGTTTCAGCAAATAATCTCGGGTTAAATCACTACCAAAGTTTTTTATCAGCTCCATTAACAATCGTGAGGCTTGATTAGACAAAACCAATGAGGTTTGCTCCTCTTGCGCCAATGATAGCTCTTTTGATTCCGGTGAATATTTAATCACCTTATTGATGATGTAAAACATAATGAATACTCATTAAGTGTGTTGAAAATGGCTTTTTATATGTATTTTTTAGGGTAGTCAAATTATTAAGAATAATCTTAATTTATAGGTGGAATACTTAAATCTGACAATATCTATCAGCCTTTGTTTATTTGATGCTTAAGCTTATATAGTTCTAAATAATTGGAGTAAAAATCTAAAGAATCGCATATTTTTAAAACAAATATCTAATTTTTGTTTTGATGATAGATTTATCCACATCGGCAGACTTGAGGCTGCTTGTGTTTTACTGGCCTTGCCAAAGACACGAAGGAAGCTGTTTTAGGGGGCTGGCGATAAACACATGGATCTCGCATCCATTGAAAACTGAAATTTATGGAATTTTCATTTTAAGGATTTTTTGCATGAAACTGAACAAGATCATGATGGTAGCAGTAGTGGCTTTGGGTATGTCTTCTGTGGCACACGCCGCAGTGAAAGACCAGGGGCACGGTAAAATCACCTTTAACGGTTCAATTATTGATGCTCCATGCTCTATCACGCAAAAGTCTGCCGAACAGACGATTGAACTGGGCCAGATTTCTAAAGTTGCCCTGAAGGACGGCGGCAAATCTAGTTCGCATGATTTCACCATTGATCTGGAGAATTGCGAAATCGGTACCGGGCCTGATGCCAAGAACAAAGTGAGCGTGTCCTTTAATGGTAACGTCGGTTCGGTCAAAAACCGTCTGGGTACTGGGCGTGGTGCCAGCATCGTTATTGAAGATGTTAACGGCCCGATTGAGCTGACTAAGGCAACAGCTCTCCAGGAACTGCAAAATGGCGATAATACCCTGAACTTCAGTGCTTACCTGCAGGGTGATGGGGCTTCTGCCGCGGTTACCGAAGGCAAATTCGAGACGGTTGCCAACTTCACTTTAGCCTACCAGTAATCGGCTACGTCATTATAGGCATAATCTGTTTGGGCATGTGGAGGGATCCGCATGCCTTTTTGGAGGACGATAGCGTCAAGGATAGTTTGCCATGTGGAATGTAACTCCTATTATCGCCGTGTTTTCTTACCTATTTATTACGGTACCTTTCTCTTCTTTGGCCGCACATGCTGCCTTGGGATGGGGACGTGTAAATATGCAAGGATCCATTATTGATACTGCCTGTGCTATTGCCGTAGAGAGCCAAGACCAAACCGTTGAGATTGATGCGATCTCTGTAGAGGATATTGTTCGTGATGGTCAGGGACGGGGTAAAAATTTTTTCATTAAATTGAGTGATTGTGAGTTGAAGCGCTTTGGTCGTCAATTACCTGACTGGAAGAATTTTCAGGTGACCTTTGATGGAGATAACGAAGGGGGGCTATTTACCGTGCAAGGCACGGCATCCGGTGTGGCGCTGAAAATTAGTGACCTCGGTGGCAATATTGCCCGGCCGGGCAAACCCTTGCCATTGGAAACGATTAATCCTCATAACATGGTGTTGAGTTATGCCGTAAATCTGGTAGCCAATAACCATGTTTTAAAGTCCGGTGAATACGTCTCTTCCATTCGTTTTAAATTGGATTATTTCTAAACGCTATTAAGACATTGCCACAGGAATAAGGCATTAATAAAAAGGTTAGGGATATGGGATTGTCACCTGTAGAGAAGCTGACACGTCTTCAGGCACTCAGCGTCTGTATTTCTTTGGCGTTGAGCACGGTATCGACCGTGGTGTACGCCGCCGAGGATATTCAGTTCAACACGGATGTACTGGATGTGCATGACCGCAAAAATATCGATCTGAGCCACTTCTCCCGCGGCGGTTACATCATGCCGGGTACCTACAGCATGTCCGTACATATCAATAAAAACGATCTACCGGAACAAGCGATATCGTTTTACCCACCGGAAGGGGATCCGAATGACAGCCGGGCCTGTGTCGGTAAAGCTTTGGTGGCGCAGTTAGGGTTGAAAGAGGGCGCGGCCAAGGATTTGCGCTGGTGGCGTCAGGGGGAGTGTCTGGATGAATCCAGTCTGAAAGGTATGGAGGTGCGTGGCGATTTATCCACCTCAACCTTGTATCTGAATATTCCTCAGGCCTATCTGGAGTATACCGCCGATAACTGGGATCCGCCGTCACGCTGGGAAGAGGGGCTCCCAGGCCTCTTGCTGGATTACAACCTCAATACGCAGACGCAAAGGCAGCTTAAGCAAGGGACGAGCAGCTACAGCCTGAGCGGTAACGGTATTGCCGGGGCCAACCTGGGGTCCTGGCGTTTACGGGCAGACTGGCAGACTAACCTTACTCATCAGGCGGGGTCTGGCCGCCCTACGAACAGGCAGTTCGACTGGAGCCGTTATTACGCCTACCGCGCCATTTCAGCATTGCGCTCGAAGTTGATGATGGGGGAGAACTACCTGGATTCAGGCCTGTTCGACAGCTTTCGCTTTAGCGGCGTAAGCCTGGTGTCTGATGACAACATGCTGCCGCCAAACCTGCGAGGTTACGCGCCAGAAGTGGTTGGGGTCGCCAGAACCAATGCCAAGGTCACTATCCGTCAGCAGGAGCGAGTCCTGTACGAAACCCAGGTGGCTGCGGGGCCATTCCGTATCCAGGATGTCAACGATGCGGTAACCGGAGAGCTGAATGTGCGGGTGGAAGAACAGGACGGCAGCGTACAGGAGTTTGTTCTGAACACCGCCAGTATCCCATATCTGACGCGCCCGGGGGCAATACGGTTCAAATTGGCGGCCGGCAAACCGTCGGGCTGGCAACACCGTTTGCGTGGTCCTCTGTTTGGTACCGGGGAGTTTTCCTGGGGGGTGAGTAATGGTTGGTCGCTGTATGGCGGAGCACTGGCTGGCGGGGATTATAACGCACTGTCGGTAGGTATCGGTCGTGACTTAATGGCATTCGGGGCATTGTCGTTTGATGCGACCCAATCAAGGGCGCGTCTGCCTCAACAAGGCGGTACGTTCAGTGGTGGATCTTACCGCCTGAGCTATTCGAAGAGCTTTGATGAGTACGACAGCCAGATTGCCTTTGCCGGCTACCGCTTCTCTGAGCAGGACTTTATGAGCATGAGCGAGTACCTGGACGCGCGTGACTATGGCCAACGTACCCGCAACGGCAAGGAGATGTACACCATCACCTTCAACAAGCAGTTCCGTGAATGGGGGCTGAGCAGCTATCTCAATTACAGCCACGAAACCTATTGGGATCGGCCTGCTAACGATAGGTATAGCCTGTCGCTATCGCGTTATTTCGATATTGGCAAGCTGCGTAATGTCAGCCTGTCACTCACGGCGTATCGCAATCAATACAATGGTTCCAAAGATGATGGCGCCTATTTATCGCTGTCACTGCCGTGGGGCAACGGCTCGACGTTGAGTTACAACACGACGGTGAGCCGCGATGAGTCCACGCATCGGGTGGGATATTACGAGCGGCTGGATGAACACAATAACTACCAATTGAATATTGGTGCTTCGCGCAGTGGGACCTCCCTTAGCGGCTACTACAACCGTGAGGGGGATATTGCCCGCATGAGTGCCAATGCCAGTTATCAGCAGGATAACTTCAGCGCTTTCGGCATGACGATGCAGGGCGGGATGACAATGACGGCCGAGGGCGGTGCGCTACACCGCGCCGGGAGGCAGGGAGGGACACGGATGCTGATTGACGCCAACGGCGTGGCGGATGTGCCGGTGCGCGGCTATGGCAGCACCAGCCGGACCAACCTCTGGGGTAAGGCGGTGATAGGCGATGTGAATAGTTACTACCGCAACAAGGCCAGCATCGACCTGAACCAACTGGGTGATAACGCGGAAGCGACGACGTCGGTGGTACAGGCAACGCTGACCGAAGGGGCGATTGGCTATCGTCGGTTTGATGTGATTGCTGGCGAAAAAGCGATGGCGATACTCAAACTGGCTGATGGGAGCGAACCGCCGTTTGGGGCCACGGTGATGAACGCACGGCGGCAAGAAACCGGGATAGTCAACGATGGCGGCAGCGTCTACCTGAGTGGTATCAACGCCGGGGAAAGCATGACGGTGCACTGGGGCGGGGAGCTTCAGTGCGAGGTGCAGATGCCTGCCCTGCTGCCTGCCGACATGTTGATGAACACCTTGCTACTGCCTTGCCGCCCGGTCAGTTCGTCAGCAGATTAAGGGGCGTTCCCCTTGTAACCTTTTAACAAGGCCGCTAAGGCTGGGAAACAGATAATGCAAAGTAAGCAAACGATGAAACGGTCTCTTGGCCTTACGCTCAAGAGTGCTGTCCTGTTGGGGGCGCTGGTCACACAGCAGGCCCAGGCGGCTATCGCGCTGGATCGCACGCGGGTGATTTTTGACGGCGGCCAGAAGTCGGTGAGCCTGAATGTCAGTAATCAGAACAAGCAGTTGCCTTATCTGGCGCAGGGCTGGATTGAGGATGAACAGGGCAACAAAATCCAGAGCCCACTCACGGTGCTGCCGCCGGTGCAACGTATCGAGCCAGGCAAGCCGAGCCAGGTAAAAATCCAGGCGCTGCCAGCGGCCAAGTTGCTGGCACAGGACAAGGAAACCCTTTACTACTTCAACCTGCGTGAGATCCCGCCGAAGAGCAGCAAAGCGAACACGTTGCAGATTGCGCTGCAGACGCGCATCAAGCTGTTCTACCGCCCGGCGGGAATTGCGATGGACACAAACGCCGCACCGCCGCAGGAGCAGATGACGCTGAGCAAACAGGGTGACAAGTATATGGTCAACAACCCGACGCCGTATTACGTCACGATCGTGGATGCCAACAGCAAAAAAGCTGGGGCCGGGGTAAAAGGCTTCGAGCCAATGATGGTGCCGCCAAAGAGCAGCCTGCCGTTGACGGTGAGTGCGGCGGCGGTGGGCAACAGCCCGGTACTGACCTACGTCAACGACTACGGTGGCCGGCCGCAGCTGAGTTTTAGCTGTAACGGCAGCAGTTGCACCGTGGTACCGGAGAAGAAAGGCGGTTGAGTTGCGCTCTTACCACCATGATGGGCAGGAGGAGAGACGGGAGGGGACATGAATGGAAAGGGCAAGAACAACGAGTGCCAACGCCGTCACCTCTGAACGTACGCCAGCCGCTTTGGTAACGGGCAGTAACTTGGCAGTGGTGGATTTTCATCTGAGTGATGACTGATGGAGCGAGTCATGGATAACAGGAGCTTTGTGCGTTGGAAGAGGCTCGTTGGTCTTAGTGGTTTGCTGATGGCTATGCCGTTGATGCTCTGCGCGACGACCAGTACGGTGACGATTAAGGTGACGGTGTTGGCGCCTCCCTCCTGCACCATTAACGATAACCGACCCATTGAGGTGGAATTCGGTGACGTGATGACGACCAGGGTGGACGGCGATCGCTACCGTATGCCGGTGAATTATACGCTGGGCTGTAAGGATGCTACCTCCAACGCGATGAAACTGCAGTTACAGGGAAGTGGGGCCAGCTTTGACGGCACGGTGCTGAAAACCACCAAGACGGGGCTGGGGATCAAGCTGCAACGGGGTAGCAATAAACTGGCAATCAACAGCTGGCTGAACTTCACCTACCCTCACCAACCGGAACTATGGGCCATTCCGGTCAAGCAGAGTGGGGCTACCTTGACGGGTGGTGAATTCACGGCGGGTGCGACGATGAAAGTGGATTACCAGTAACGGGAGCAGAGTATGAGCATAACGATAAGAGCCCTGCTACTGACCTGCGGCCTGATGGGCGTTGTCGTTACGGCACAGGCGAAGGATAACGGGGCAGACATGACGTTCCACGGCACGCTGATAACACCGCCGCCGTGCACCATCAACGACGACAACCGGATAGAGGTAAACTTCGGCGAACGGGTGGGTATCAACAAGGTGGATGGAGTGAACTACCGCCAGATGATGAACTACCAGATAACCTGCCTGGAGGCTGCCATTGGTAACGGGGCGCTGACGCTGAGTCTGAGCGGCAGTGTGGCGGGGTTCGATAGTGAGGCGCTGCTGACGGACAAGGCGAACCTGGGCATCCGGGTCTACCAGAATGACCAGCCGTTTACGCCAAACAGCACGCTGAAGATAGATTTGGCTAACCCGCCGCGTCTGGAGGCGGTGCCGGTGAAGAATGCGAGTGCCACCTTGACGGAAGGAGCATTTGAGTCCTGGGCAACGCTACGAGCCGACTACCAATAAGGAGCCCGAAATGGAACGCAAGACAGGCCGTTATTTTGACCGTGCCGTAGTGGGGATGGGGCTAGTTCTCTTGCTTGCCGCGCTGACGGCCAACCCGACGTTGGCGGCCGGGGAAAAAAACGTACGTCTGTACGGTGCCTTGGTGACGGAGCCGTGCGTGATACTGCCGGGTGACGAAGATATCCAGCTGGATTTTGGTACGGTTATCGACAAGTATCTGTACCTGAACACGCGTACGCTGGGGCAGTCGTTCGAGATACACCTGGTGGAATGTGACCTGACGCTGGGCAAGACGGTAACGGTCAGGTTCGTGAGTACGGAAGAAAGCCTGCCGCTACCCGGCTTACTGGCGCCGGACAGCGGTAGCCAGGCGAAAGGGATCGCGATTGGGCTGGAAACTCTGGATGCTACACCCCTGCCGATTAATAAGGCCCGTGGGAAGTACACGTTGCAGGCCGGCAGCAATATCATTGCTCTGAAGGCCTATGTACAAGGGGAACCCAAAGCGATCGCGAATAAAACCATTGAGCGCGGCCTCTTCAGCGCCTCTGCTACCTTTAGACTCGATTATGAATAACGTGGTGTCAGAGCCACCAATAGAGAATAGTTGGGGCTGCTATTCCTCTAATACGCTGTCAGGGGCGGCATGTGGCTAAAAAAAGATGGCGCGGACTTCTCTACGTGCGGTACTAAAACAGGTTGAATTATGAATATTTCAGTGACCCGGTTTTTTATGTTTTTTATACTTTCTTTTATCTTACCTTACTCAGTGAGTTCTTATAGTTCTGCTATGATACACGGAGGGAAAATAACATGGAAAGACGTGAATGGATATGTGTTTGTCATAACCAATACGATCAATGTTATAAACGTGGAGCCCGGATTGCCTTGCGCAGGAGGAGGATGTCAAATAAGGCTCTATTCCATTAAGGACGACCTAATCCTTGCCAAACTTCCTGCTAGTGCTACCTTGGATGAAGTGCGAAATGCGCTCAGAGTGCAGGGCCAAACCATGCTTGAGACTGGCCCTAGTCTTTGCCTAACCATCATTACTCAGAAATACCTGCAAGACTACCCCAGAGGCTGCAACCAAAACCCTGATGCTGGTTTACCGCCAGAGGAGCCAGATCCGCCGGTTACACCACCATTAACCTGCTATATCGGTAGCGGTACCATAAATCATCTAGTGGCCAGTACTAAGGTCAACCTAGATAGAGCCGAGACAGAGGTCTCTGTTAACTGTACCGGATCTACCAACGTGCGGGTACAAGCTTTAAATTACTACCCCAATAATGGTGGTGTGACACTTAAAGGCCCTGACACGCTTAAGTCGCTTATTTCTATTGACGGAATATCTGCTGAACAGGGGGTCTTGAAGCGTGTGGACACCTACAGAATATTTACCGTTCGCTCTGAATTACGGAGCGCAGCTAAGGAAATTGTTGGGGGGGAATATAGTGGCTCGCTGATTATTGCTGTAACTACGGAATGATGGTGTGTTTATTGATTTATGTTATTAACAATGGCCATGAAAAGTCAGGGCATTATTTAACAGAGTGTTGAGGCAGCTTCATAAATTGTATAAATGTTACCAGGGTAAACACCGCAGATATTAGTGAGATATAGGGGCGTGCAAGCAGAATAATTCCGACAGGGAGCCATACCCCTGATCTGGGTAGATGCTAATTTTCAGCAAAACACCATGCCGAAATACCAAATATTATGTCTCAAATTATAAGGAAGTAAAATGAAGCCACGTATTGTTATCGCTATCCAGGATAGCAACCGTTATTTCGCACAGGGTATCCAGCATATTTTGCAGGAGTATTTTCTGGCGAAAGGCTATACGTGGCGTTTTGTACCGGTGACGCCAGGGATAGCGATCGACCTGATGGTCTGTGCCAAACCCTTTGGCGGGGCGGCGAGGCTCAATGCTTGCAGGGAAAATCCGGGGGAGCGGCTAATCGGGACGATTTTTATCCGGGATACGGCGGCTGAGAATGTAAGAAACCGGCCTCAAGACGCGGTATTAAGCCGCCAGGCAAGGCCTGATGCTGTGCTGCGCTTGGTCGAGGAAATGTTTGAACAGGCAAGTCAGTCGTCTTTGATCGCCAATTCGAAAAGAGCATGTCGCAGTTTGCACCTGACCCCACGCGAGCGTGAGGTTCTGCAAGGGATCTCATGGGAATTAACCCCTGAGAAGATCGCCAGCAAACTCTCACTTAGCGTCAAAACCGTCAGCACCCATAAACTCACGGCGATGCGCAAGCTGGGTTTCAGGCGCAACAGTGAATTGTATGACTGGCTACGCAATGGTGGCCTGGAATTTAACCCGCGGACTCTATTTTGACGATGACTCAAATCGGCAACAGTGGCGTCTAGAGCTGTCTCTTATACACATCT
>NZ_LXKR01000051.1:13709-13831 GCF_001692375.1 Serratia sp. 14-2641
GAAAAAAAAAAACAATAAATATAAACAGCAAATAACTATAATCTACCTGCACCAATCATTATATCACACTACTATTATATACCCTCTATATCATACTACCACCTGCCACATAATCACTACAT
>NZ_LXKR01000052.1:0-13712 GCF_001692375.1 Serratia sp. 14-2641
ACCTGGCGGTTGGCCACGATATCGAGCGCAAACACCCGGGTATACACTTCTGTGCTTTCCCCTTTTTCGTGGCCCATCAGCCCCTGCAACACCTTCAGCGGCGTGCCCTGATAGAGCATATGCATCGCGTAGCTGTGCCGAAAAACATGCGGGGTCACCGGCACGCTAAAATGAATGCCCTCGCTGTTGGCCTGCCGTTCGGCCTTGGTGAGCCAGTTGCGCACCGTGCGATCGGTGGTTTGCCAAATCGGTAAGGGCGTACGTTCACCCGTTTGTGCGTCGATCTCAAACTGTTCTTTGGTACTGGCAAACAGCCGACGCAGCTCGTCGACAACGTGCGGATCGGTCAGGGGGATCAGCCGATTGGCCGATTTCCCTTTGGCAGGACGGCCGGGGCCACTGCGTCGTTGTTTGGCGGTACGCAGAATGATATGGGGCATCTCCACGGTGAGCCGGATGTCTCGCCGCTTGAGCGAAAGGGCTTCATTGATCCGGGCACCGGTGTTCCACAGCAAATTAATGAGCGCATGCTGTGGCCAGTCAGGCAGATAGTGAAGCAGGGCAGCCACTTCCGGGGCCAGCAGATAGCGCGGCAGTTCATCGTAAACCAGCGCCATTTTGCGCAGCGCCAGGGCATGCTGATAATCCCGCGTGTCCAGCAACGGGGTTTCTTGGCCAGTCGGTGTGCCGGTGGTGGCCAGTCCTCCCCGGTAACCGGCGCGCTGCATCATGGCCAGAACGGATCGCGCAGCCAATGGATCACCAGCTGACGGTGTTGGCTATCCACGACACGGGCCGCCTCCAGCAGGTCAAACCCCTCATCATTGCCGGTCCACAACGACAGGAAGAACAGGGCCACCTGCCGTTCGCCGCGGCTCATGAACGCCAGTGCCGACCGCAACGCATTTTCATCACATCGTCGTGTAGCAAAGTCCCAATAACCGGAAATCTGCGGATAGTCGGTCAACAGCACGGCAAACCGTGCCTGCTCAGGGGTGAGATCCTGTCCCATGGTGTCTTTCTCCTCGCGTCATCTCGCTGATTTTGATTGGTAGCGCTACGTAAAATCTGCCCATCTACGCCCCACGTCGACGTTCAGATTTCACGTAGCGCAATCTTGTCCTAAAACGCGTACTTTTTAGCCTCTGGCGATGTTCATGCGCGCTGCTGCTTAAAATTATCGCCCAACCGGGGTCCGGCTGCACGCAAAGTAATTCGTCGTGAGGATCCTTATGGATCCTTTTACTGCTTCCGACTTAAGGAATAATACCATATTTCGGAATCATATTAATCGTAAAGCGTGAGGGGTGTGAACCGGATCAGGCGGGGTAAACCACCACATGCAGTGGCTCTATCAGGGGGTGAACTCCTACATGTGGGGTTTGGTGGGGCGGGGTGCCGATTTGCCGAAAAATGCAGACATCGGAAAGGGTGATCTTCGCCAGGGCGAAAGAGATCACAGCAACATCACATGTCAACACAACGGATCTCAGCATCACGTATTCGGGGATAATCAATAAATCATATCTTATGTTCTTAATTGTGTACCGGCGATAGCTTACAGCCGCTTTACAGCCATAATGGCATTTACGTACATCATAAAACCCCCCTTATCGGTTTGTTGCAGCCCAAACAAAAAGGTATGGGTAACGTTTATGGCTTCAGGGCCTTATCTACGCACAGTTCGACACTAATAATAACATCGTATTGTAGTCAGTAGCACACACAAGGATTATATGTTCTACTGTTAATAGATGCTATCAATGATGAAAAGAAGCTTGGAATGGTTAACCCCTCGAATGACCGGTTGAAGGCATGTGCCTACGGGTGATTGCCGCCCTTTTGTTTGCTATGCTGCTACCTGCGATAACCGTTGTTGTTGGTCATAAAAATAGAGAAAAGTGCACCAGGAACTTCTAGACATCTGTCAGGGTCTAGATTCACTTATATAACAATCCTCCATATTAAGAGAGAGTATTAAAATGCTAAAAAAGTCATTTGCTATTTCATGTTTATTCACGGTAGCAGCAGAATGTATCGCAGGTGAAAAAAATTTATACGCCATTAACACCGGCTCATTTGTTTATCATTTGCAAAATAATAATGGACAATACACGGAGAACTTTGATAACAAATTTTTATCCGTAGAACGAAGATTTCCTGATGATCAAAGATACAGCCTTTTAGCTGGAACAATGAAAAACAGTTTCAATGACCGCTGCATAGCACTGGGTCTGAGGAGAGACTGGATGTCTAATGATTCCGGTTGGGTTTTTAAAGGTGTTTACGGATATGTAGGTGAGTTCTTTTTTGATGCGTTCAGTCAATGTGGTAATGACGGTTCATATAATAAATTCAAAGATGCGACCGGCATTGGTTTTTCTCCCTATATCTATCACGCCGTTCAATACAATTTGACCAGTTACTTTGGCATTGAAAGTGGTATTATTTTTCCTTCAATATTTGCCATTGGTGCACAATGGAGCTTTAGGTAAATTCATAAAGCCACTTTAATTTATAAGACTGGCATTATTACAACTCATACTAAATATACAAAAACCACCCAACGGTGGTTTTGAACAGTTAACTATAATTTTAAAATGGAGGGATGTCACAATTGCACAGGGACCCCCCCTCACCGATTTTGCATAAAATCCCACACAAGCATGGGACATCTAAATTCCCATTCTCATCTACACATGTCTCGGCATTAGCTGAACTCACAAAAAGCATAGACAGTAGAAAAATAAAAGTTATGGTATTTATCTTCATGACCTTATCCTTTACAATTTATAGATACTTGAAATTAAAGTATAGATTATTATGATAAATAATCCATTATTAACTCACTTTTAAGAAAACGACAAACTCCTTTCTAGACCGTAGTTAACAATATGAATGTGAATTTGAACTAACTTTTAGAATGAGATCGTAGATAATTGGCATCATATAGACCATAAAAATAAGATAAAAATGACAGAACGGGCTCCTCCCATTAAACCACCAGAATAATATAACCAACCCTATTTAGTTACATTAAATGTAAAGTTTAGATATTAAAACCTTGCTTGGTGTAACTATATTCAGTTCACTTATCTGCATTCCATGGTGATAGTGTTGGTTCCTCGAGGACACACCTCATGATTAGGATTTGGCATGGGTATCCAGGTCCAAGAACAACCTGAAAGTGATATGCACGCTGCAATTATTAATGTTTTCATGATATTACCTGAAATTATTCATTCAACAAACTATTATAATGCGATACACCTCAACCACACAGAAACAGACGCTAATCTATATAGCAATAACCATTATAAATCTGATATGAACATCTGACAATGGCTGTTTATCCACCGGAGAAAACGGGGTGACTAGATACTCCGGTGATTATCAAGTGCAAAAGGGTAGTTTATATTCTGGTCAGGGCTGATTATCACAAAACCCTGCAACTGAGGATAAGCCACACAAAAAGTTTTAATTTTCCCTGTTTTATTAAAGTCTCTCTTATCATCGCACATCAGAGACCTCGGTGATAAACACCAAGTGTCGTCAAATCGCAGACTCACTATCTCACATCCTTATAAATTTACTTTATCGACACTGCAAGAAAATAGTTTTGTATAAAAATGGTCATTTGATAAAAAATAAAATATTATTGTCGCCATGAGCGGAATATTTGTTATCATTACCTCGGCGCTGTAATAACGGAAGGGGCGATAGCCAATTGAAAACAATAGAACCCCGATTTTTTATTGACCTTCATCGTTACTTCAGATGCATACACTAGTAATTTCACTATTCATTTTTATATTAAAGGCATGGCATTATGAAATTGAAAAAAATCGTCATTATTCTCCTCGCAGTAATCTTTACGTTACTGATTATCTCCCTTGGGGCAATTTTTGCAGTAACTTTATATCATGTTTAGAGATTATACGCTCTCCAGAGAGTGAGGTTATAACACATCATCTATAATCAGTATCTAAAGGCAGAATTGATTTCTGCCAGTCTATATATCTACTAACAATTTTAATGATAATTAAAAGCCTTTGCGTATACAATAGCGAGGAAACAATGCATCCAAGCCTCCTTTTTGAAACCATATCAGCAGTTCCGTATTCCGCCTAATTTGTAATTTTTCCATGGCATTGATTTTATGTCCACTCACAGTTTTGACATGAATATTAAACAAAGAAGCAATTCGCGTTGGCGACATACCATTATGAAGACAGCGCAAAATATGAGTTTCGATTAGCGATAACTTGGGAATTTTACATTGACTGCGCAGCGTATTTAAAAACAACCGTCGCATATCTTGTTCTTTAATAACTTGTAGTATCCGTTCAACCACGATTAACGCGGGTTCGTTACGATAAATAATGCCACTCTCCAACGCACATGAGCGTAATGTACATCGTTTTATTTTGTCACGAATAGTGAAATAGAAAGTGTTTTTTTTGTACTCCATACAATAGTGCGGTGAAGGCAACGCATCGACAGCGACTAACACCACATTAGGCTCCTGTTGCATCCTAGCAGACGGCATCAACACGTAGGAACGCAGTGCCGCGTTCAACAAAGTGACAATACCCAATTTGTAATAATGATTGGCGTCATGTACAACGATCATGGTGATTTGCCTTATCTCTATTGTCCAGTCAACTCTGAATCATATTTTCCAGATAACACGAGGTAAAAGACCTAGTCTCCTGGACATCAAGGTAAATGATATTGATTTCAGATCCGTTCTAATGCTATTCAATCGTACGTAGCTTCCCCTCATAAATTATATCTATTTTTACAAAATACGGCCCATTTTGGGAAGCCATTTTAATCATCACCAATCATTATGAAATATAAATTTTAAATACGAGCAGGACAGGAATTTTCGCGATTTAAAATATCGCTCAACCTTTAATTGCAGAGTGTGCACCCTGACATCATCAGCGACGAAGCAGGAATTATTCATACTGAGCCATTTATCATTAAGTATTTATTCATTATTTTAAAATATCACCTGATAAAAACTGGAAAAAAAATGAAAGTAGTCTATCGAAATAAGCGACATGCAGCCCAAAAGCTCACTTACTTTTGCCGGTCGGTGTTTTACAAAAAACCGCCCATATTGTTTGATACCCTAGTCATAAATTAACAAGCTTGACCAGCCTACCGTTGATTAACAAGCAACATGAAGGCACCCCCATGAAGAGGCTGCTTGCAAAGCCATGCTGAATAAGGAGGCGCTTCAGGGCGCTGAGGCGAAAGTACTAACGACAGACCTGAAGCGGGAAGCGGTGGTAGTGATGTGTGACGCGACGAGTCTGTCGCAACGTCACGCCTGCAGGTTGGCTGGTTTGTCGCTGTCAACATGCCGTTATGAGGCGCAATGCCCGGCAGTTGATACACGTTTATCTGGACGCATCACTGAACTGGCACTTGAACACAAACGTTTTGGCTACCGGCGCATATGGCAGCTTCTGCGGCGTGAAGGACTTCACGTTAATCAGAACGGTAGCACGCCTGCTGCGTGAGCTCGTCTGCTGCGCAGCCGAAGTCCTTTCCACCGTTATCGCCGTATTTTATACTCTGCGTCATGTACATACCGCGACCCGCAAAGCTGTTGTTCCAGCACAATGAGGGCTGGGAGCGCTTCCTCGAGAAAGACGGTCACCAGCTCAGCGACCGGACCAAGCTCTCCGTCGAACGCATGTTCGCCTGTGGGACTCGCGCCATGGGGGTACGTCACTACTGCTGTAGTTCCGCTGTGCGCTACACACCTACGGGCGCCAGCTCAATCAGCACCCGCACATCCACGTATCCATTACGCGCGGCGGTCTCGATATCAAACATGGCCTCTGGCGCGACCTATTTTTCAAAAAACAGCAGGTCATAGCTGGCGCGGTGCCGTCATCCGTCTGCTCCGCGCCAGCTATGACCGCGTTAATCCTGCCACCCTGCCGGGGCATGGCCACATCCGCGATGAGAAGCAGTGGAAACGCTACCTGCAGGCGCAATATCAGCGGCACTGGAAAGTTCACTTCGCCAAAAAGACCCACGGTGGCGCTGTATTCACCAGTACTACAACCACAAAACCCAGCAGCATAAACGCCAGAGCTGACCCAGGAGGAGATGCAGTGGCGTTACGTCAGCCATATCCCGGCACGACACTTTAAAATGGTGCGTTATTACGGTTTCCTGGCTAACCGCAAACGTGGCACGCTACTGCCGAAGGTCTACGACGCGCTGGAGATGACGGTACGGGAAAAACCGAAGCAACCCGGGTACGCGGTACTGATGAAGGGCTTTCTGGGCACTGACCCGTATCAGTGCATCCTGTGCAAAAGTCCACTGCGTTTTGCCGGCGCTCTGGCGGGCAAGCATGCCACAAAAATGCTCTCTGACAAGCTGCATCGTACGGCAAAAACGATGGCTTCAGACCCCGTAGCTGGATAAGTGCGCCTGAAAAGCAGGTTGGGGATTAAAAACACAGCAAAACATGAATTTTTAAGCGTAATCGCTCGCTAAGCCACGCCATCTGGGAGTGTACAACGCTACGATCTATGGTTAGGGCTCTCAAAAATGGTCGATTCAATCCCCTAACCATGAACAAAATGACAAAGACTGGTATGCCTGAAAGTGTGCTATCGCCTGACTGGCAGCGACCTGCTACGGGGATGCTTATTCCAAATCTAATTTATTCAACAAAGCCTATAATAGCTCACACCAGAAAGTAAAATAAGCCAAGAGCAAATCGAAGCGATATAAAATATCGAACACAAGGCGCGCAAACCAATATATCAGATCAACATGCTTATGTTTTCTCTAATGGATAAAAAAGGTCTTTAACTTACGAAGTTACCTTATAATATAGAGAGGTGCACTCGAAACTCACACCTTAGGAGAATTTCAGCATGATTACTGTTTTCGATGAAAATCAATACTATAAATTAGGATTGAAAGATTTATTGGACACTTACATCTCGCCAGATAATCCCTTTATAAAAACTTTACCTGGAGGTCGAAAAAGCATTGTATTAGTTTCGACTGACAACACCGCCCCCTCTCCACGCTTTTGCATTGATGAACGTTTTATCTGCAATAGCAGCGATACCCTTTACTTTTCAATCCGAGATAAAAAAACACGCCACCAGGGGCTTTCCTGCACTAGAGAAAGCGGCGTCATATATCGAAACAGCTCTAATGAGCAAACACTCTCACTGATCATGCAGGCGATGCACGAAAAAAAAAGAAATAAGAATAAGTGTTATAGATGTTTCCCATTAGCATTATCTGCTCAGGAAAAAAACCTACTACAGCTCCTTTATAACGGTTTATCAATGAAAACTATATCATCAATATTGAATATTGACAGAAGAAAATTAAACCTGTATAAAAAAAAAGCTATGAGGAAGTTGAGTTTCTCGACCAATACAGAGTTGGCTTATTGGCTGAGAAATGACGTCATTTTTAATCTACCTGACCTACGGTAGAACCACATAACGTATTTACTTTTTCACAACCACACCCTAAATATACCCATGGAGATTAGCTCATGCTTTACTTGTTGCTCGCAGCATTCTTGTTCCTTTTCTCTTTGTTTTGCTTTTTTAAGCATTTTAAAATCAAAAAAAATTCCATACTATCTACCAAAAATAGCGCTCAACGGCATAAATAATAAGTTAAGTACTTAAGTCTCTATGAATCTCCCTTTATAGGGATATATTTCATTCTAATATCGAACATGGAGCATTAACCCGTTAAGAACAGTAAGTATCATGTTTTTGGATTTAAGTAACCCCCAAAAATTTAATGACTAATGAGGAATTATTTTGAGAGTTTTAATAACAGGAAGCAGCGGCAATCTGGGAAAAGCACTTTCAATACGATGTAAAGAGAAAGGATATCATGTCATCGGTTTGGATAAAAAACCCTCCAAAGAGACCAGTGTTGTATGCAATATAATTGATAAAAAAGAGATTCATCGCTGCATGGAAGGGGTCGACATTGTTTTCCACACGGCAACATTGCATAAACCACATATTGTCACCCATACATACCGTGATTTTATTGAAACCAACACAATTGGAACACATAACTTATTAGAAAGTGCCGCAGCAAATAATATAAAAACGTTCATTTTTTCCAGTACGACAAGCATTTACGGTGACATGCTTGCACCCGATCAAGGACGTCCTTCGAGTTGGATAGATGAAAACACACACATTAAAAGTAAAAATATTTATGGGTCAACAAAACTAGGCTCTGAAGAGCTTTGTCGTGTGTTTTCTCGTAATCATGGACTTAATTGCATTGTCCTACGTCTATCTCGTTTCTTTTATGAGGATGACGATAATCCAGAGATTAGAAATAACTACAGTGCAGATAATGCAAAAGTGAATGAACTACTTTACCGTCGTGTCGATATTGATGATGCCGTTAATGCGCATCTCTCAGCGGCGTTAGATTACACGCCAGCACAGGGCTTTGATCGTTTTGTGATCAGCGCAACCTCCCCTTTCACTAAAGAACATTGTCATTTACTTAATCAAAATGCTGACTGTGTTATCCAGACATTATACCCACACTATCAGGATATCTATAACCAACTCGGCTGGAAAATGTTTCCGAGAATCGATCGGGTCTATGTCAATGACAAAGCCCGGCGTTTATTGAATTGGCAACCAAAATACACCTTCGAACATGCACTTGACAGCCTGTCGCATCATCGCCCATTCCGCAGCCCATTGGCTGAAAAAATCGGCTGGCGTCGATACCACGACCAAATATTTGAAGATGCACCTTATCCGGTATGACAAGTGATAGACATAAGCCTAACCATCAACGTGATTTTCGAAGGAGTATTATGTTACGTTCAAACAAAAGTGCCCTGATACAACAACTGTCACTCATACGACATGCGGAAGGCGGTTATTACAATGAAACCTATCGCAGTCGTGAGAACTTGAAAACATCTCGTGAGCACAATGGTGGCCTGAGACACCTTTCAACCTGTATTTTTTATATGCTGACTGATGACAGCCCGATCGGTTACTTTCATAAAAACCTTTCGCCCATACTGCATTTTTATCATGGAGGAGGTGCGCTGACTTACCGTTTTATTCATCCTGATGGAAAAACTGAAGAACACATTCTTGGGCCTGACATAAAAAATGGCCATAAGCTGCAGCTTGTCGCCCCAGGGAACGTTTGGAAATCCACCGAACTTAAGGGCGGAGCCTCATTTGGTCTTGTCAGTGAAGTCGTGTTCCCCGGATGGGAGGTATACGATTCACAAATTGCAAACTATGCCGACCTGATTTTGTGCTACCCGCAGCATGCAAAGTGGATCACAAAATACAGCTACGGGGAGCGTGCATGAAAAAATTTGCCGTCATTACCGGAGCATCGAGAGGAATAGGTAAAGCAATCACCGAAGATTTTATTAAAAAAGCGGTGTTTGATGTCATGGCTATAGTCAGAACGCCCTCCCTCGCTGAACACCTGAGAGAAGAATGGACGATGTTAAACCCAGCCTGTCGCCTTGTCATCAAAGTCGTTGATTTTTCTGACACCGACGCAGTGCAGACGTTATGCCACGATTTGGGCAAGAACAAAAACTTGGCGGTCCTGATCAACAACGCGGGCATCTTTATGCCAGGCACAACAGACATCGAATACCAAAACTTACTGGATATGACTGAAGTTAACTTTTTCGCTCCTTTTTTACTCACTCAAGCGGTTAGCCATGCCATGCAGAAAAATAAACAAGGATACATTATCAATATAGCGAGTAATGCGGCTCGAAGAGTCATCTCTGGGATTGGTGCATACAGCGCTTCCAAACATGCGCTCCTGGGGCTCTCGGGTTCGTTGATGCTTGAACTTCTTCCTCATAATATCAAGGTCACTAATATTAACCCAGGGTTCACCAATACGGATATGACTCGCCATTTCCCTAACTTGGCAGATGATGAAAAAATTCAACCCCAAGACATTGTCAATTGCATTAGCTTTTTACTCTCCTTATCTCCAGGTGCCATTATACCTAACATAGACGTGGAGTGTGCAAGGTTTCCTTAGCGGGACTGCCACACAAATACCTTAAGGTCGGATGAAGCAAGGAAAAATAGGGGACCATTTATTTTGTCGCAGGGAAATGATCCAGGTAACAGAATAAATAATCTCCGCAGTGCCCTTTTGCCCGTGTTTGGGTTTGTCCGACCAATTCAGTGGCACTGACACATTTACTGCTTCTATCTGGGTATAGCCTGATGGCTGACATTTGTCGAATACAGTATGCATGCGCAAACCGCCCCCCCCTTTCCTGCCAGGCAAAGAAAGTTGTCAAATCGCTTTAGGTGCATAGCCGGTCCCCGTTAAGCCGGCGTAGCCGGTTTGTATCGGGGCCTTGCCATTAACCTGGGTTAATGGCAGGAGGCGATGATGTGGATCTTGAAGCACCGTGTTTTTTTGCTGATTTATCTTTCCTACTTCAGTGCGTGATAACGCCGGTTTTTACCGGCATATCACCTTTTTTTAAAAAGGTCGTTTGTTCATGAGTTAGCCTCGAAATTAACCGAGAAAAAAAGAAAGAAAACGAAGTTAACTGCATAAAAATCCTCTGGCTACGGGTTCGATGGGCGAGCCCCAAGAGGACAGAGCAAAAATCCAGGGAGATGGAGGAAGCAGTAACGACAGTGCAGGCAAATTGCAGGAAGAACCCAACGGCATCACCACCGTTAGGTGGTGATGCCAACAATGTTATAGGTTACAGGACAGTACTTTCAGACTTCCCCGGGGAGATTATCCAGCAGGACTTGGAACCAGACTTCCCCCGACATACCGGGATACCTCTGCCGGAACCTGCGCTCCAGCGGCAGATATACCGCTGCAGGCTGGGTATTACGCCAACGATGATAACGCCCCTCAGCCGTTGGCGGAGCTTCACGTGGATTCTCCTGTTGCTTCTTCTGGATCGCCGCAACCAGTCGCGCCTTCTCGGCCAACAGGGCAACATCCTCCCCTACAACGGCCCGCCGAATAGTCCGCAACAGAAGTTTCAAGGAATGATGATTATCCAACTGCGCCACGTTACTGTTGGCGATCCGCAGAACATGCCGCGCATAAAGAGTATGCCGGGTCTCACGCAATCCCTTTCGCTCCAGCCAACGACGAAATGCCGTCACCGTGTCTCTGAGGGCCGCCAGGGATATGCCCATCCCATCGAAAAAGGCGGGGCGGACCCAGATACGCATGGCCTTGTATTGCCGAGTCTCTGGATCAAAGCCGCGAAGGATGATGATCAGACCGGCCCGCTCCCAATCCCTCAGCGCCTTGAGTACCGGATCATATGTTTTTCGTTGGTCCGCTCCCTGATGGAGCTGTCCTGTCAGGCGAGCCAACTGCTCCACACCACACATGACCTCAAACAGGTATTCGTTGTCGGGGTTGTAATCACAATAGGCCAATACGGCCATGGCAAGCGCATCAAAGGTCTCCCGACGCTCAGAACGTACCGCCAGTCGCTGCCCATTTCGTTGGCGCAGCGCCACGATGAATCGGTTACGATTCCAGTCATGCTTTGCCAGCACGGCGCAAAAACGCCGCGCCGCGACACTGCGGGGCACGGTACCGCAAAATTGGGGTTGGTGATGTCGATGAACCTTACGCGCGGCACGTGGGGTGTCAGCCAAAAAGGCAGGGCATACTTCAGTCACTCTTTCCAGACTTATGGCGGAAATATCTATTTGCGTTGACAAAGCCAAAAATGTATACTTTCACACAAAATAGAGGTGTGTTTGCAAAGCCCTCTATTTGGGGATCCCCTGATATTATCGTCATTCCGCCAAGTTTGCGCGTTGATATCAGGGGATTTCTTTTTTTGTCACAATCGGTTGTCTAACAATTTTGCTGCAATCTACCGGCCTATAACTTCTTTGCTGGCGACGTCTCTACCATATAGGCATCATCAATGCGCAGGGTATACACAACCGTGGCATTCGGTGGCACCTTAGGGGGGTAGCCTTTTTCGCCATAGGCCAGTGCCGGAGGAACTACCATCGTCAGCGCACCATGATTTTTAAGCTCTTTAATCGCCGCTTGGAAGAGCGGAGGAAAATCTTGCAATGGCTGAGACAACACCCGATCGCTCGTCTCCATATCCTGTACAACAGTGCCATCCGTCAGGGATTCCTTAACGACCACAGATACCACGGCACCTTCCGCAATGGGCGCATCACCTAGATAATCAATACGGTACCAGAACCCCTGTGGTGATTCTTTCACCCCGGTCTGGCGTTTAAACTCGGCAAGGTATTTGTCACCTGCCTCCTGTTGGCGTTTCATGACCGAGGCGCGAGCGTTATT
This sequence comes from Serratia sp. 14-2641, assembly GCF_001692375.1. NCBI lineage: Bacteria > Pseudomonadati > Pseudomonadota > Gammaproteobacteria > Enterobacterales > Yersiniaceae > Serratia > Serratia sp. 14-2641. The sequence continues at coordinate 12,370 of NZ_LXKR01000052.1, forward strand.
GAGTGCCGCATCCGCAGAAGCCTGTGCCCACGACAACGCCTCCGGTGTCAACCTAAGCGAGCCAGTCACCCCGTCCATAATACCTGCCAGCAAGGCCTGTTCGTTCACCGTGACACCCCAGCCTCGATGTTCATCCTGCAAAGACTGGATGTCCCGTGACAACGTTACACCGGCGGCATAGGACTGCCGGTTAATGTCATCATCCAACCGAACCGCGGGCTCTTGCCCTTGGCCCGATGACGGTGTTTTATGCTCGGCCCGGTTCTTTACCAACTCCGCCTGGCTGACATCGAGTGCTGACTGCACTTTGTCGGCACGGGCAGTCACATGACCGAGTTCTTTACGCAGGGCGGTATCGCTATCTCTCCCTTGTTTGATCAACGCCTGAGCCGCTGCCAGATCGGATTTCCAGGTGGATTGCTCTTGTTGCAGGGAAGCCAGTTGCTTTTGCAGTGCGTCACGGCGTTCATCTACCGCCAGCAGTGCCTTGTTGGCGGCGTCGTGCTGCTGTCGATACGACGCCAATTGTTGTTGCAACGACTGATTCTGATGCCTAGCCTCGCGCAATGCCTCGTCGGCGGCAATCTCTCGCGCTCGAGCCCGGGCAACCAGCTCCTTGGCCTGTTGCTCACTCAGTGTCACCCCGACAGCCTGGCGCACCCCCTGTACCAGGTTCCGTAATCCGGCCAGGTCAGGCAAATCTGGCGGCACGGTCGTGGGAGGTGTCACCTGTGGCTTGGAGACAGGCACCGTTTTCGCCTTCAACACCGCCGCATCGCGCTCCACGGTTAACCGAGCCACCTGCTGCTCCAGTGCCACAATCTTGTCGTGCTGCTGTTGCTGGAGACGATGATCTCTTTGGCGGTCTTCTCTCGCAGACAAAGTAGTAGTCGGAGCAGGCGATTTTTTTTTCTGCGTAGGCGACGTTGCCGTCGGCGAGGCTGGCTGTGGAGACTCGTTATATTTTTCAGCGAACTGTAGCAACCCCGGAATACCGTTGTCGTCCGTCGGGTTGGCCGCCCCTACTCCAGGCAGCACGGTCAGCAGCATCAGCCACCAGGGAGCGGGCCAACGACGGTTAGCCCTGTTTACTTCTCTCGCCGGTGTGTTCATTTGGTGGCCGCTTCCCGCTCACCGCGCTCAGCCAGGTTGGTGAGCACGGACTGATTGATCGCGGCGCAGAGCAAATTGACCCGGAAGCGGTACATGGCATCCACGGTATCTTGGGTGACGCCATCAACCCGGCCGCGGACGGTGGCATATTGCGCCGCACCGCTCATCAACCGGTCAAACTCAGCACGCTGCTTGTCGTACTGTTCCCGATTAACGGTTTTTTGCGCTTC
>NZ_LXKR01000053.1:0-13126 GCF_001692375.1 Serratia sp. 14-2641
GGAATAAAATCCCATTCAGACGCCGGATAGATTCAAGCAAGCCAACTTATCGTCGAAATCGGTGTTGCAAAAACGGGAGTGACCATAGATTCCGTTTTCCAAACGGACCCCATATTGATGACTGCAGCATGTATTGCGGTGCCCCTGAGCTCACCTATGGAAACCTGAAATCCCTGCAAAAACATCTGGATGAAATGTACACCTACATCAGGAACAATCAGATGATGATCCCAAACTACGGCGAAATGCACCGGTACAGGGAGCCGGTTTCAACGGCGTTTGTGGAATCAACGATCAATGAAGTAATCGCCAGACGAATGGCCAAAAAGCAACAGATGCAGTGGAGCAGAAAAGGCGCGCATTATTTGTTACAGACCCGGACAGCAGTCCTGAATAGCGAACTTCAGGATAAATTTTCCAGTTGGTATCCCGGTTGCGCGATAGACGATCAAAATGGCGGGAAGCTATCAGCGATTGCAGCATAGCTCACTATTGCCCCACGGTTTTTCATGCTCTCGTGGATTTTCCAGCGACGCTGAAACTGCGCCTCAATAAACTGGCACCATTCCCGGTAATCCCGAATGTGTTGATAGCCGGCAGCAGATAAATTGAGCGAGGCGTAGCTTTCCCGTAACAGGGCGATGACGGCCTGACGCTAATAGCGCTCAACGATTTTCTTTTTGAAGTAAATCGGCCGCCAGATGCCGTGTTTGAGGCACAACCCTCCGCGAGTGACGGACAGATGAATGTGCGGGTGCTGATTAAGCTGGCGGCCGTAGGTATGCAGGGCCACAAACAGACCTATTTCGATATTTAGCTTTTTGGCCCATTTTCAGCAGGGTATTGGCGGCACAAGCGAAGAGTTTATTGAGCAGGGGCCAGTTGTTGGCAAAGGCGGGCCAGAGTTTATCGGGCATGGTGAAGGTAATGTGCTGCCATTCGCAGTCGGGAAGGATGTGCTGTTGCTCAACAATCCATTGCTCGGTGGCTTTCATGCCACAGGCGCTGCAGCCTTTGCTTTTACAACGTTGGCAGAAGTATTTGGTGTGAGAACAATGGTCAGAAGCGCAACAATACCGGCGAACGCCCATGGCACCGGTCCCGCAGGCGAGCATCCGCTCGATGACAAGTTTGGTCCATTCGGGGACGACGTTGCCGTGTTTAGCGAGTAACTGACCCCAACCATCATCAATCTGGAAGAGGAGTTTTGCCGGTCGAGGTATTGCATGCAAGGGAGTATAGCGAGCTACGATGCCTGAAGAAACGCATTCTCTAACAGAGTCTTAGCTCCCGCCGCAGGCGGGCTACTGTTCTTAAACAAAGCCAGTGGTAGGCGAAGGTCGGCTCGACTCTTTCATGAGAAACAAACTGGCATTATAAAAATCACATGAAAAACAAATATATAAAATATTTTCAAAAATCCCCTGGTAAATTATAAAGTTTATCATACTATTATATAGTGTTAAAGATTTTTGATTGTCGTCCCCATAGTAATACAAGCATGAAAAAATTAGTTCATACAGTTATAGTTTTATAATGATTATCTATGGAATACTTTTTGCTATTTGCTATTTGCTATTTGCTATTTGCTATTTGCTATTTGCTATTTGCTATTTGCTATTTGCTATTTGCTATTTGCTATTTGCTATTTGCTATTTGCTACTGACAGTTACACCCTAATTAATTGGAGTTGATGTTGGAGGTAACATGTTAATAATAAATTGGTTACTTAGTTATTTGACTGATGTGGAAATTTACGGATAACAATGCTGCAACCTCATATAAGGCGGACATGCTTAGTTTATTCGATGGGTGACGTTTTTTAAAATTCTCATATCGTCAGTTTGAACCATGAGTCTTTTCTTTATGCTGGATATAACACGTATCCTGCTATAGTGGTATTTTGTGATAAATCCTTTTACCATATTTATGAGGGGCTAATATTGGAATTAAATCGCTCAGATTCAATTTCTCAGTTCAAGATAAACGATTTCTCATTAAGCAATCCACAACTAACCGCAGATCCCTATCCCTACTACGACAAAATACGTCAGGAAGACCCCATCCACTACTCTAAGATGTATGGCGGATCGTGGCTGTTATTCAGCTACGACGACGTCAAGGCGTTGTTAACAGATCCGAGGCTGACTAACGATCGCTCTGCATTACCATTAATGGCGTTGCCAGAGGAAGAACGAGCACAGTTCACCGACATGATCCCAATTTTAAGCAAGTGGTTAGCATTCTTTGATGGAAATGATCATACTCAGCGTCGGCAACGGCTGGATGGGTCGTGTCCTTCGCTGCTAAACAAAGGTGCTTTATCCAACCTTATCCGCAATGTTGCGGAGGACCTCATGGATGGCTGGCAGGATAGAGACTGTGTTGACCTGATTGCTGATTTTGCACGCCCACTACCCGCAATAGTGATAACACGGCTGCTTGGTGGGGAAGACGGCGATCACGAACAACTGACGCGTTGGTCCGATGATATAGCCTACCTCTTTGGTGCCAGTGATCTGGCGGTCGAAGATATGCAACGTGGGCAAAAAAGCCTCCACGCTTTCAACAGTTATTTACATAACCTTGCTGATGAAGCAATAAAGTCTGGTCGCGAAGATCTGATCCTTAATCGTTTGGTAAGCGACAATGGCAAGGGATTGCAGTTCGATATCGATTCGGCAACCGCGCAATGTATGTTGCTGATGTTCGCAGGGTTAGAACCTACGCGCTATCTGCTCGGCAATGCTGTCTGGGCCCTACATCAACATCCGCTTCAACGGCACGTGTTGGCAACAGACCTGGACCAGTTGCCGATGGCCGTAGAGGAATTCCTCCGATATGGAACACCTGTTCAATATATCGGTCGGAGGGCCGCCACCACATTCACCTACAAAAATTTTAGAATCGAGGAAGGACAACTAGTGTTGCCTTATGTAGGCTCCGCGAACCGGGATCCGACGGTTTTTGATCATCCTGAAACCCTCGATTTGCGACGCACACCGAACCGGCATCTGTCCTTCGGAACGGGTCCACATGCCTGTATTGGGTCGACGCTTGTGCGCCAACAGACTCAAATTGCGCTGTCTCTGCTGCTCACGCGCTACCCATCTTTTGAAGTGAGTCAGCAAATCAAACCCGTCTGGAACACCAACCTGGGATTCCATGGTCCTACATCGCTGATGATTAACACAGGAAAAAGAGGGTAAGCATATGAACTGGAAACGTAGCAAAGTCGCCGGGTTTGCTGGTACCAATCTGGCTACAATCGACTTCGGAGGGGAAGGTGAGGGGATCCTTCTTATCCACGGAATGATGGGCAGGGCAACAACCTGGTCAACGACGGCTGAATGGCTGACCGAACACGGAAAAGTGATCGGATACGACGCCCGGGGCCACGGCTTGAGTGAGGCACCTGAAGGTCCCTATGACCGCGAGGCACATATCGAAGATGCCGCAGCCGTAATTAGAGCGTATGGGCTCGCTCCTGCCGTGGTTATCGGCCACTCAATGGGGGCGCTCACCGCGTGGCAACTTGCGGGAAAGTATCCCGATTTGGTCCGGGCCGTGGTTATCGGCGATATGGCAGCAATAGTACCCGATGTTCAGGGACGCTGGCAGGCATGGCTGGATGAGTGGCCAGCCCCGTTTGACTGTATTGCGGATATTCGCGCCTATTTTGGCGGAGATTATTTTGGTCAATACCGAATTGGTGCGCATTCTGAAAGCGTGCACCCGGCGGAAGGGGACTATTTTGTCGAAGTGTTTACTGAACGCCAGGATGGGTATTGGCCGCTGGCAAAGACGCGTAATGTGCTTGCCTGCCGGGAACACTGGAACAACCGCGACCATACTCCTGAACTGAAAAAAGTTAGCTGCCCAACGCTGGTCGCCGCCGGGGAACAAAGCTATTTCCCCGCCGAAGCTTCCCGCCAAATGGCCGATGTGCTCCCGGCTGGTGAGTTCGTATTGGTTCCGGACGCTGGGCATGTACTGCACTTCGACAATCCTCAGGCCTGGCGAGCTGCGGTTGAGCCGTTCATCCTCAAGCAAAAGGATTGATCTCATGAAGCTACTATCGTGGGAAGATGCTTTGCGAGAGTTACATATCGCCGTTGCAAGCCTTCTTATCGGCGAGCACACACCCTATCAGCAACTGTGGTCTACTGCGCCCGACGTCACCATGATGGGCGCTTACGGCGGTCTCGACATGGGTTACGATGCGGTCTGTGCGGCAATTATCAGAGCCGCTAACAACTACAGAGGGTGGCAGCCTGACTATCAGGAGGAGCCCATCGCAGCCATAAATGACGGTATGCTTGGGTATGTCATACTGAGGGAATGTGTAACTGATATGAAAGATTCGACCAAAAGATACCGTCGCATCACTGTACTGTTTCGTCGGGAGGAAGAACAATGGAAGATTTTTCACCACCACTCGGATCCCCTACACCAGCGCGTTTCGTGAGTTGTTTTTTGTAATTTACTTTTGGAATGCCGGGCTAAAATAACGCCAAACCCATTTACCATAACCTTTGCTAGTGAAAGAGTGTAACGTCAGGCACGGTGATACCACCGCGCGGTATCAATATGCTTGGCCATTATTCCTTCACGCTGACAGAACTGGTGAGCAGAGGACATCTGAGACCATTAAAAGAGGCGTCCGAGGCAGAAAACGTTGCTTAACGTGAGTTTTCGTTCCACTGAGCGTCAGACCCCTTCACCTGGAGAGCATGAAAAAGTGTGGGGCAGTCACCAAATGGGCCGTATGCTGGGGCTAGAATAGCCAGCATCATTTCATAACAATACCCGTTACTAGGCTATGAAGATCTACGTCATTTTGTCGTTGTTCATTTCCATGGCGAAGAATGCCGAAGCTTTTTTTAACAGGTCATTGTCGCTCTGAAGCTGACGTACCTGCTTTTCAAGCTCCTGTATTCGCAGTTGTTCAGGTGTAATGGCACTGGCTGCCGGAGTCTCGCCACGAACTTCTCCGCGATACTGTCGTAGCCAGCGTTGCAATGTTGAAAGACCAATGTTCATTGTTTCAGCAGCTTGTGTCACTAGATAGTTGTGCTGAAGGACCAGATTGACACATTCCTGTTTGAACTCATGGGTAAACGTTTTTCTGCGCATTCTCACCTCGTTAGTGCTACTTATTATATCTCTAACAAAGTGTCCGGGATGATTAGACCATTACAGCTCACGTCGCAGGCGTACTCATTTTATGCGGGTATCAGCGCGGGGGCGATCAGCCGACACCGACGTTGATGTTAGGCTGGGTCTTAGCAGCAACGCTGCCGTGCTAGCCATGAAGGGGCGCTACGTTCCTGTCAGACGTTAGATTTATTCAATGAAGTCGTTCAAACAACATCTAAATAAGCAACTTATTAGCTGGGTAAGATTTGTTTTAGATAAGGCCTATCTAGACCAGCTCATACCCTTCATACGTTGATTTCAATATTTTTAATCATATCCAACAAGATGCTGCAGTTATCACCGATCTCAATAAATTCCGCCACTCCATGTTGGCGTATATATATTACAGACTCGCGCCACCTGACAGGGTTGTTCATCTGATTGGCAAGATTTTTAGCCAGCGAGGTGTGGCTATATGGCTTAGCCGTTCCGTTAGCTATTACCGGTATTTTTGGCGGTGAAAATGAGAAGCCTTGAACATAGTCATAAAATTTTTCGGCTGCAATATCCAGCATGGGACTATGAAATGCCCCGCTCACGTTAAGAATGACATAATTAAGTGCATCGTTGTCATAAAAAATGCTCTCTGCCAGATGGATATTCGCTATCGGCCCAGAGATGACGGTTTGAATATCAGAATTTAAATTGGCTAGAGATAAACCAAGATGACCGTTTTTTGTAATCACGTTGAGCACTTCATCAGCATTAAGCCCCATAACCGCAGCCATTCCTCCACCCTGGCTTTCCGACATCAGCAATGCCCGTTTGTTGACTAAGCGTAAACCCGCTTCAAAATCAAAAACGCCGGCGGCCTGTAGGGCATTAAATTCCCCAAGGGAGTGTCCTGCAAGATAAATGGGGGGTATTCCACCGCCTTCCAGATAATGGCGATAATACAAAGCATTAAGAGTATATAAAGCAGGTTGTACATAACGGGTATAACTAAACTGTTCAGGAGGACAGCGGATAAAAAAATCCCGGATGCTGAATCCAGATATTTCCTCAGCAATGGCCAATAGTTCAGAATAGGTCTCCAGCACCGACACGTCCATGCCTCGGCGCTGTGCCCCTTGTCCAGGAAACAAGATTGCAGGATTTGATATCAAAATCAGACCTCTCTTGATATTTTATCAGCGGGTTACCAAAAATTGACAAGGTATTACTGTTCAGCGCTGCTTTTGGCAAAGAGATCAATCAATCCGTTGATTGATTTAATGTTTTTTAGTTCAGTTCTTGGGATTTTTACTTTCAATTCTCTCATAACGCCAGAGACGACGGAGACAATATCCAAACTGCTCGCACCATAATCCGTCATCGATTTTTGTAAATCAATGTTTTCCGCATCGATATTTTTGACTGCGTTAACAATATGTTTTTTTACAACCTCAATAATGATATCTCTATTCAAAATAACTCCTACTGCTTGTTTGGTTTACAACTAACTCACTATTCTATATAGACACTGCTGTTGTAATTGTCAACAAAAAACTATTAACTTTATAGCGCCAAGTGTAAATAAATTTATTAATGATAGAAAAATAATGACTTACAACAGTAATGGCGTTAAGTTTATAATTAACTTAAATATTATATCGGTGGGGGTGCTTGAACTGATCATGACGTACCACAAGGTGGGGTGCTTTTTTATTGAACGCGTATGGTTGATGTTTTTTTAAAAAAAACCTTTTAATTCAATGGGAAATAAAAATGCAATGATTGATATTTCCTTTTTTTTATTGTGAGAGTCGTTCGTGTCTGGAATTGCTGTGGATGCAATCTATAATTGTTCCTACCAATGCGAAACTTGAGTTGCTTGTGATGTATTTATTGGTATTTTGCAATGTTCATCAGTAACGACATGGCTGCACTGTATCCGAATGATTTAATTTTCAATCAATCAGTAATCTAGTAAGCCTTCAGTGAAGTGTGAGTAATGCCATTATTCACTTGAAGACTGTTGATATATAAACCGCGTAGCGAGCGAAGTGACTATGACTAATGCAAGCTGTTATTGTATTTATGGTGTTTGTGGAGTCTGCGATCACAGTCTGTTTATCGATTATATCGATGGGCGGATGGAGTCTCGCGAGACGCATTTATTACAACAACTAGCATGTTGTCCTCACCAGGAATTGCATGCCTGGCAGGTGCAGCAACATCCACAGGTTACTGAAGTGTTTGAAATAGAAACTGTCTTGTCTGAGAGTGCTGCAGAAGAGGCAGTCCTGTTTTGGAAGGAATATTTCGGTTCTTTAGGTACGACCGTTATTGATGCTTCACATATGAGTGAGGTATCCATGTTGGGTAATGGCAGTGATGCCCGTGGGGAAATGATCAATTACCTCCATGAAAAAGAGGTTACAGACGTGAGTAATGACTTGGTGCCTAACGACATTCAACTTGCTCGATTGAAAAGTAAATTATTATTTTCCGAAGACGTTGCCAATGAATTGACACAGCCATTAGACCAGCGGCAGATAATGAAAATGGTACCCCATCGCGCCCCTTTTCTTCTGGTTGATAGGGTGGAACTGGTTAATCTTGAGCTTAGATTAATAAAATCAACAAGAAAGGTAGATGCAGACGATCCGGTGTTTCAGGGGCACTTCCCTGGCAACCCTGTCTATCCCGGTGTATTGCAACAAGAAAGCATGTTCCAGAGCGCACTGATTTTAATGTACTTTTTGCTGAATAAAACAGCGATACCCCCATTGGATGAGCAGGTGACCAACGCAGTGGGCACCCGGGTATATGATGTTTTTCATTTGGCGGCAGTACGGCCTGGCGATGAAATGACGATCCGCTGCGTTATCACAGAATACGATTCACTGATTGTTACCGCTATTGTTCAAATTACGGTCAGCGATAAAGTCGTTACCATCGGAAAAGGAGAGTTTTGTGTTATCTGATCGCATCGTTATCACCGGCATTGCCATCAATACTCCCTTGGGTGACACATTGGATAATGTAGGCAATCACTTACTCGCTGGCAAATCAGCCATAGGTTATTGGGATCGTATAGATACCAGTAAAATTTATTCGAAGATTGGTGGGCAACTGCCTGATTATTGCGTTGAAGACAAACTTCGCTCGTTTGATGGTCGGGTCCCCGATAGCGTGCTGGCTCAGGCCGAACGGGTATTCAAGCAAACGACCAAAGGTGTGCAGCTTTCCGTATTGATGGCGATGGATGCCTGGTTAGACGCCGGGCTATTCGAACTCCCGCTTGACCCCTATAAGTCTGGAGTGATTTGTGGGGGACATAACCTGTCTGATAAATATTTACTGGATCAGCAAGCCATTTTTTTGGACGAACCTGAGTTTATTGATGCCTTTTCGGGATTAAATTCGCTTGATACTGACCATTCCTCCTCGGTGGCCCAAGTATTAAATGCCAAAGGGCTAGCCTATCTTATTGGGGGAACCTGTGCCACAGGCAACGTGGCGATGCAGGCGGCAATAAATGCGATCAAAGTGGATAACAAACAGGTGGTGGCGGTGGTTTGCCCGATGGCATCGTTCCACCCGATGATGCTGCATTCATTAACTATCCTGGAAGCTATCTGCTACGGCCAGTATCAAGATACTCCTACCAAGGCCAGTCGCCCTTATGATGTAAATCGGAGTGGATTCCTTCCATGCGAAGGCGGGGCGGTATTGATCCTCGAAGACGCCGAATGTGCCAAACGCCGTGGCGCCAAAATTTATGCCGAGCTGCTTGGTGTCAGCGTCAATTCAGATGCTAATCACCTGGGAGATCCTTCTCATGAAGGGCAAGTTCAGGTGATCCAGGATGTTCTCACCAAATGCCATATTGCCAAAGAACAGGTTGATTATGTTTGCGCCCACGCCACCTCGACCAAATTAGGTGACATCGTAGAACTCAGGTCGATTAGAAAAGTGTTCGGCTCACATGCGGAAAAACTCATTATCAATGCGCCGAAATCCTTGCTGGGGCACACCATGTGGGCATCTGGCGTCGTCGAGGCTGCTGTTGCAATCTGGCAAATGAGGCGAGGTGAATTCCATCAATCGCACAATATCGAAACGCTCGATCCCGCCGTTGACTTGAACGTTTGTGCTGATGGAAATGTAAACAAAGACGTAGAGATTTTTATCAACAACTCTTTTGGTATGGGCGGCATTAACAGCGCCAGCCTGTTCAGGCGATATCATGTCTGATAGAAACCTGTTTATCAGCGGTGGGGCTAGCGGCATTGGGCGTAGCGTGGTGATTGCCGCGTTGAACAAGGGCTGGAATGTGGGGTTTAGCTACTACCGTAACCAGGATAGCGCACAACATTTGCTCGATATTGCTGCCGCAAAGTTTCCGCAGCAATTGTGCCGTGCCTATCTGCTAGATGTGGCCGATAGCTGTGCCGTGGATGCGGTAGGGGACCACGTTTTGGTCGATTTTAGCAATATTGATGCCGTGGTTTGTAACGCTGGAACCGACATTCCGGGCAACCTGGTGTCGATGACTGATGAAGATTGGACACTGGTGATTAATACCAATCTGAATGGGGCATTTTATCTTGCCCGCTATTTTTTGCCGCTATTTATGAACAATAAGTATGGGCGCATTGTCACGCTTTCTTCACTTGCCAAAGATGGGTCGTCAGGGCAGGCAGCTTATGCGGCCTCCAAAGCCGGGTTGGTTGGCTTAACTAAAACCATCGCCAAGGAATATGGCCATTTGGGCATTACGGCCAATGTGCTGGTGCCGGGATTAATTGATACCAATATTATTGGTAATGACGTGAAGGGGATCACTCGGTTTTTTGAACAATATGCCCCGGTGAAGAGGCTGGGCACCACGGCTGAGGTGGCTGAGGCCATTTTGTTCCTTATCAGTGCAGAGTGTAGCTATGTCAACGGGGCGATCTTCAATGTGACCGGAGGCATTGACTGGGTTTATTAATTTGCGGAATTCCTGATGAATAATATCGGTATTGAGAAAATCAGTATTTATCCCAGCAGTCTGGCGCTGGAGTTATCTGAACTGGCGCTGGCTCGTGGGGAAGACAGCCAATATATTCAAGAAACCCTGATGGTTAAGATACGGAGTTTGGTTCCGCTGTGGGAGGATGCCGTTACGCTAGCCGTCAACAGTGCCCAAGAGATGTTGACCGAACGCGATCGTGCAGATATTGGCCTATTTATCATTGCTACCGAGTCGGGGTTGGACCAAGAAAAAGCGCTAAGTACCTGGGCGCATCGGCATTTGAGATTACCTAGTGCCTGCCGGGTTTTTGAGTTGAAATCCGCTTGCCATGCTGGCGCGGCCGCCTTGAAGATGGCCGAGTCCTGGCTGTCGTCGGGCCTTAATCGTGGCAAGAAGGTACTGCTGATTAATGTCGACATCAGTAATAATATGACCCGTCATGGCAAAATGGAGTACAGCCTTGGCGCGGGGGCTATTGCTCTACTCATTTCAGATACGCCAGCCTTTGCCATTATTGAGACGGGTAAGTCGGGTATTCATACTCATGAAGTGACGGACGTCATTCGTCCCCTCCCTTGGAAAGAAATTGCCATCGATGTAGAGGCGAGCCTTTTTTCCTATATGGATGGTCTTGAAAGCGCTTTTGCAGAGTATTGTCTACAAGTACCAGAAGCAAACGACAGCGCTTACTTTGATTACAATATTTATCACGTGCCTTTTCCCGGTATCAGTAAAGAGGCCCATAAGATCTTGTTGGAGCTGCAAGGGGAATTTAGCCCAGAGGCGCTATCGGCTTCATTTAAGCAAAAAGTTGTGCCCGCTTTATATTACCCACAGAGAATGGGGGCCACCTACTGCGGCAGTATTTTTCTTTCCCTATTTTCGCTGATCTTGCGGGCGCCCACTCTTAAATCAGGGGATCGTATTGGGATCTACTCCTACGGCTCCGGCTCATGTGCTGAATACTTCAGTATGCTGGTTGGCGAAAATGCATCAGCGATAGCGCAACAGCAGGGGGCGCAGCTGGATACCTTGTTGGCACAACGCAAGGTGTTGAGTGTATCTGCATATCAGCAGCTAGAAGATGCGCGCAGCACGCAAATGCAGGGGGAAAATTATAACTTAGACCAAGACTTCCTGCAGGATTGGTATGCCCATCACTACCACGGGCGAGGTCGTCTTATCCTTAAAGGGATCGATAATTACATGCGGAGTTATCACTATGCATGAATTTATTACCGTCCCGATAAAGTTCAACCCCGATTTATTAAGAGAATTTGAAATCAGCTTTGGCGAAGCACTCAATAATCAGCAGGTTGATGTCATCGTGTTGATTGGTAGAGACAACTATTTTTGTATGGGGATGGATCTTGATTATATTGCTACCGATTATGCTCCATGCTTCGTTGCGCAGTTTTGTAATACCTTGAAAATGGTGAGGAGCAGTTCAAAGCCTGTGTTGGCCAAGGTTGAAGGAAGTGTGATAGCCGGAGGGGTAGCATTACTGTCGATGGTGGACTTTATCATTGCTGATGAAGCGGCCTCTTTCAGTTTGCCTGAATCGGCATTTGGTTTAACACCTGCCATTGCCATCGCTTGTTTACTTGAGCGTATCAAGCCTCAGCATATTAAATACCTTGCCTGGACCTCAGATGCAATTTCTGCCAAACAAGCGCTTGAATGGGGGTTGGTAGATAAAGTTAGCTCAGCAGCCAGCCTAGAACAAGATGTTTTGTTAATGCGCCATCGGTTTTCCCGAACTCCGGCCAGCGTCATACGCGAAAGTAGACAATTATTGAGTAAGTATTCCCCTTTCGAGGATGTTATCAACCTGGGAGGGCAGTTGCTACAGGATAAACTAAAGGATATTCAAGTGATAGAAAAAATAAGCGTCTATCTGGAGAATATCAGGTTGTTTAATGATGAGTATGCGAGGGATTAAGATGGCAAAGATAACGCTAACAAAATACAATGAAAATATTGTTTTTTTTAATATTAACGATCCCGCCAGCAAGAATGCCATTGATGATGATTTCTGTTTACAGCTCTATGAGATTGTTGACACGATAAATAAAGATAAGGCGATCAAGGTACTTATCTTGCGGGGTGGGCCGGAAATATTTTGTACGGGCGGAACGGAGGCATTTTTACAAGGCCTGATTAAACATTATCAAACCAATATTGAACATGAATATGCTAATCATCTCAAGCACCTGTTGCATATCCCTATTCCTGTGATTGCCGCGATGGAAGGGAGTGCGACGGGTGGCGGATTAATTTTAGGTTTATATGCCGATATCGTAGTCGCAGCGGAGGAGAGCCGTTATGGTCTATCGTTTATGAACATGGGTTTCACCCCAGGTATGGGGTCAACCGCGATGTGCCGGGAGGCTTTTGGCTACCATACCGGCTTTGAAATCATGGTAACCGGCAACTATCTTAAAGGCAGTGAGCTAAAAGGGAAGGGCTGTTTTAATTATATTTTACCCCGTAATGAGGTTCTGGAAAAAGCGCTTGAACTTGCTACCGCTATTGCTGAAAAACCGCGAAATAGCCTGGAGTTATTAAAGAAATACATGTCAATAGAGCGTCGTAAAAACCAGGAGGAGGCCAGTACCATTGAGGCCTTTATGCACCATATTTCATTCAATCAAGCTGATATCAAACAACAAATACAAGACAATTATACAGGTTAACTATGCTGAATAACTTTAGTGAAATGGTCGTCTTAGTTACGGGGGGGACCAAAGGTATTGGCCGGGCGACGGTGGAAAGCTTTGTAAAAGCCGGAGCTAAAGTCTATGGTACGTATTATTGGGGGGATAATCTGGATGAGCTCGAAGCCTGTTTCTCTCTTTATCCCAACCGACCTATTTTCCTACAGTCCGATATCAGTGATAAAGAGGCCACCATTGGATTAATCAAAACGATCGTCGATAACCATCAAAGGATCGATGTTTTGGTCGCCAATGCTGCTTTCGC
>NZ_LXKR01000054.1:0-140 GCF_001692375.1 Serratia sp. 14-2641
TTGTCAGTTGTGTATGTTTTGTTACATATGTTGTGATGTGTGTGTGTAGTTGACTTATATGTTTTGTGTTTGTCTTTAGTTTGTGTAGTGTTGTGGTTTATTTTGTTTTTTTTTTTTTTTGTTTTTTTTTTTTTTTTTTT
>NZ_LXKR01000054.1:186-12967 GCF_001692375.1 Serratia sp. 14-2641
GAGATGTGTATAAGAGACAGATATATATGAGGCATTAGAAAAAGAAACCAATACAGTAAATGTTATTGGGATTGTTGATAGTGATTCACCGAGAGTTGAATTTATCAAGTGGTACATTAGCAATGTTTTTTCTTTTAATTGGGCTTCATTTACTGGAAGAGCAATATCAAGATAAACTTTAGAATTAAATTTAAAAAAATCACTAATATTCAATACATAACAACTTTATTGTTTTTGCCTAAAATATGAACCTCTTCGGCATCAGAGTAAAAGAACCGATTACAATAATGAATTATTAAAGAGTTAACATGTGCTATCGCATGGGCGTTAACTCTTGTTGACCCTTTGTTGTTTTTATCAGTTGTACCATATAGATAGCATTTTTTGTTAATTGGGATGAGCAAAAATGTTTCTGGTGTAGACAAACCATAGATATGTTCTTTTTCATTCAGAATTAAGAGTGGGGCATCAGAAGTAATAACACTAATACCTTTTGGTGCAATACATAATGCGAAGGAGTATTGCCTAAGGCACCTGATAACTGTTTTTATTTGATTTAATTCAACTTCAATTAGTTTATCGTTTGTAACTGAAAAGTCATCAAGATTTTTTACAGAAATACCTTGTATGGCTAAATCACGTGCCATGCTCTTTGCGATAACTTGACTGCGTAATAGAGGTGTTTCTAACGATTTTCTCCAAGATGGAACTCGTAAAAAAAGAGAGGCTAATAACAACAATAGACCTTCGTAATTTTTACCCGTTGGAATTCTTTCTGTGATTTCTATCTCCTTGAGAAAAGTTCCAATTTTAGGTTCAACCTTGTCACCATACCAATCCTCAACGAGTAAAGGTTTAGCGTTAAAACTTAATGTATAGTAATCTCTTGATGTACACGCATCATCAGGTCGTGTTTTATATTTTTTAATCTTAATATCTTTAGGGAACGCCCAGAATGTAGAGTTTCTTTTTCCCAAATCGGTGAAGCCCTTAAGGTAACAAGCTGGTATGAAATGATGTTTCTTCTTTATACTCATATTATAAACCTATACCGATTAAAATAATTTATATACCTAAAGTAACTTGCGTACTTTTTCAATTAAATTTCCGTCTACGCCTTGTTGTTCCATAAATAGCAACATCAGTGCTAAGTCCTCTGATACATACAGACCTTCTATTTCAACATGATGTGTTAGTTTGTCATATTCAATACTCATCACATTAGAAATGTAATGTAAGGTTTCTTCTGTTTCTGTACATGCAATATTTAACAATACATCGCCATTCATACTATCCATTAGTATCAAATGCTTTAAGTTACTTAGATGATAGTGAAATTCAATGCTTACAAATGTATCTACAAAAGGATGCCGGGCTAACTTGATGGTAGATACTACTTTCCGTAGTGCTAAATTATATTTTAATCTATCTTCTTTATTTTCTATGTCGAATCCAGAAATATCAAACTTTTGTGGCTTACTTTTTATAGTTGTTAGTTGATATTCTAATGAAGTAATATTTTTGTTTATTTCATTTAACTTTCTAACAAAAGAAAGATCTGGCATGTCAGACTCATCAATGATTTTTCTTAATTCAGTGGCGTAATTTGTTTTGGAGATTAATTCATTTTTAATTTTCTCTGAAGTATCTTCTTGTGATTCATTAGATAGAAATTTATTCCAATCAAAATTCAATACATGATTGTAAATTACTTTTTCAATAAAATCATACCGAATGGATTTTGCCGTGCATGTCTTAATCTCTTTGCGTTTGGAACAATAAAGCCGTTTATAAGTGATTTTTCCCTTGTATGTTTGCTTTATTACACCTACAGCCGCTCCACATAGCCCACAAGAACTGATACCATTAAATAGGTTATTCATGTTCTCCGTTGGCTTGTGTTTTACTAATGGTAGTGATGAGTTCTTGATATTTTGAACGCGTGAGAATTGCTCATCACTGATTATCTGAGGATATAAACGCATGTCCTGTCTGTTTTTGTTTGTTGAAACCAACCAGCCAATAACACGTTTATCACTTAGGAGCCTGTTCACGTTTTGGGGATACCATTCGGCATCACCGATTAGCATTCTCTTCGAGTTTAATTCTCTTGCGATAGTCGTGCTACCAACTCCTTCACAGAAACGATTAAAAATGTAGTTAATGATATTAGATTCAGGCTTTACCTGATATTTGTTATCCACTACGTCAATCCATTTAGGAACACGCTTAGTTAAGACGTCGGTGCCTTTTTTAGCTGCCTCGTAGCGTTCTTCCCAATTATCATTCGACAGGTTTTGCTTGCGTACTGATTCTCTATTGGCACGTGTTAGGCTGCTCGATAATTCCTCAAGATTGAGATTTTCAGTGAAAATTGTGCTGGTTTCTACTTCATGAATGTGTACCTGGCCTTCAGTAACTAATGATAAAAAGTTTAATGCTGACCTTGCAGGTGTTGCTCGACTGAATCGATCTACGTTTTCAATCAATAGGCATGAATTCTTATGCTTCCCAGCTTTTGCTTCCTTTATGAACTCGGCTAATACACCTTCCTCAAGGTTATAACCTTTGAATGCAGATTGGCCAGGTTGTAGCATCCATGAAAAACTGTCAGTGGATAACTGATATCCAAGTTTTTTTGGGTCTTTATAGTTTTGAATGTATTTCAGCAGCTTTTTTTGCTGCCTAGACATACCGTTACCGTCCAGTTGCTTTCCAGATGAGACTCGACAGTAACCGTATGTTTTCCTTATCATTTCACTTTCCTTTTTAATTTAAAAATTTAGGGATATTTTAGCTAATTATCAACATGGTCGCTCACCAATAAGTTAGCGGCGGCAAATGCCGCCTGTTCCCTAACGGAGGACGGTAGCTCGCTATTCGCGGCAACCTCGTCCAATGCCTTTAACACACATGCTAGTGCATCCGGCACGTAGCCTAGATCTCCACTGCCGATCTGAGCGTAAAAACGTCGTACTAACTCACAGTATTGTTGCACAATGGCCTCCCTTTAGGATCTCTGCATTATCGCCACGCAGGCTGCAATAAGGCACAGACACTCGGGGTTAAATCCTATCTAAAGGACTATAGCACAGGTGTTAGGGAGTTATTAGTTCCTCTTTTTGGGCATTAGTCCACTCCTGATGCTCCCCGTGCTGGCTGCGGGCTGCCCTGATCAAGTACAATGTGGCCTGTTAATAATGAGGTTACCCATGGCGCTGAAAGCAACAATTTATAAAGCCACGCTCAATATCGCTGATATGGATCGTCACTTTTACTGTGATACCACACTCACCCTGGCCCAGCATCCTTCAGAAACCGAACAGCGCATGATGCTGCGCCTGCTGGCCTGGATCTGCCATGCCGATGAGCGCCTGGTGTTTACCAAGGGGCTGAGTGCGGAAGACGAGCCGGAAATCTGGCGGCGCAACGACCATAACGGGCTGGAAATGTGGATAGAGCTGGGGCTGCCGGACGAGAAACGCATCAAAAAGGCCTGCAATCAGTCACCTAGGGTGGTGCTTTACGCCTATGGTGATCGCGCCGGGCATGTCTGGTGGCAGTCTATGCAGAGCAAAGTCGCCAACCACAAGAACCTGAGTATTCGTTTTCTCGATGATGAACAACTGTCCCGCTTGACCGCCTTAGCCAGCCGCAATATGACGCTACAGGCCACGCTGCAGGAAGGGACCATCTGGCTGTCAGACCTTCAGAATAGTCTGGAAATTCAATTTGCCGAATGGCAGCAGGCGCAGGAATAACCGGTGCTGGAACTGTCAAGAAACGTAGCCATACCGGACAACGAAATAGAATTAACGGCGATCCGTGCGCAGGGTGCGGGTGGTCAGCATGTGAATAAAACCTCAACGGCTATCCATTTGCGCTTTGACATCCGGGCATCCAGCCTGCCAGAGTACTATAAAGAACGGCTGTTGGCGCTTAATCATCATTTAGTGACCGGTGATGGGGTGGTGATTATCAAAGCGCAGGAATATCGCAGCCAGGAAATGAATCGTGAAGCGGCACTGGCCCGGCTGGTGGCGCTGATCCAGCAGGCGATGGTGGTCGAAAAGACGCGTAGGGCAACCAAACCCAGCAAAGGGGCCAAATTACGCCGTCTTGAAGGCAAGGTGCGCAAAGGTGCCACCAAGGCACTGCGCGGCAAGGTTCAGCCTTAGCCTACGCCGTGGATATCAATGGATGACAACAGGAGAATAACTTGAAGCAAATAACTATCGCCCTGTTTTTAGCGGCAGGAGCCCTTTCATTGCTGGGATGTAACAATCAATACCAGCCAAAAGAACAAGCGCTTCAGCCGATGCAGCAGAGCTATCAGGGCTTATTGCCTTGTGCGGACTGCTCCGGGCTGGACACATCGCTGTTCCTCGATGAGGACGGCACCTTTGTGTTGCAGGAAACCTATCGTGGTGCTAAAGATGGCGATCAAACCTTTGCCAGCTACGGCACATGGGCGCGTACGGCAGACAAGCTGGTGCTGACCGAAAGCAACGGTGAAAAACGTTATTTCCACCCGGAAGGTAAGCAATTGAGAATGCTGGACCGCAGTGGAGCACCGATTGTCTCCCAGCTTAATTATGTGCTGTCGCCGGTGACCAAGGCCTTGCCGAAAACGCCGATGCCGTTGACCGGGTTGTATACCTATATGGCCGACGCGGCGGTATTTAAGGATTGTGCCACTGGCAAAACCTTCCCGGTAGCGAATAATATCGCGCTCGAGCAGGGCTATCTGAAGGCTCAGCGGGCGCCGGGCGAACCGGTATTCCTGATGTTGAACGGGCATTTCAGCGTGCAGCCTTCCATGGAAGAAGGGCAGATGCAAAAAGCGCTGATCCCGGAACCCGGTGGCAAGATCACTTTCGACAGCAGCAAGAGCTGTAACTGATCCCCCCTCACCCCAACCCTCTCCCACAGGGAGAGGGAGCTGCCCGGAGTTCTTGATGAGTTCGTGCGGCTTCGGAATGTAGGGAGTAGGAACAAAAAGTTAAGGTATTACGCAGAATAATCAGCGAACTCGATCGGTTCCCTCTCCCTCTTGATGAGTTCGTGCGGCTTCGGAATGTAGGGAGTAGGAACCAAAAAGGTAAGGTATTACGCAGAATAATCAGCGAACTCGATCGGTTCCCTCTCCCTGTGGGAGAGGGTTAGGGTGAGGGGCCTGATTTTTTGCCAACGCCCGCGAGCGTAAATAGATCCCCGGCTTGATATGGCCAACGTAAACCAGCGCTTTGCTAGGTGCCAGCGTGGCAATATCCCCTTCCCGCATATGCAGTAAATCGCCCGGACTGACCCAGCCTGGGGCGGCCAACGTCAACGGATGCCCCGCGTTTTCAAACGCGGCAATCACAAACTCCGAACAGAAATACGACGACTCGGCACCGGTCGGCGCCTTGAGCTGGGCTGCTGCCAGGCCTTTGACACATTGCTGGCGGAAATCGGCAGAGAAGGGGTTCAGCGAACACAGCTGCTTGGTCATCATAAAGGGCACCATCTCGGCAATGCCCAGATAGTTATACCGGCTGCCGGCTTTTTGGCTGGCGAATTGGCGGATTTGGCTAGCCTGTTCCGGTGTCAGATCGGGGATGCGCAAAGCAAACATCTTGTCGCTATGGGTCAGCGCGTCTTTCAGGCTGATAATCTGCACGCCTTCCCCTACCGCTTCGGCAACCTGGCCTTCGCCAATATACACGGCCACATGGCTGACTGACGAAGTACTCAAGATACGGATCCCGAGTGATTTCAAACCGATAGTTGAGGAGAACAGCAGGTCTCCCTCTTGCAGATCGGCCTGATTGATTTCTCGCAGAGTTTTTCCAGGGGCGGAGCTTAACGATTGGAACTGAACGTTGACGGGATTAATGGGGTGTTTTTCACGGTCGGATAAGCCTACATCCATGGTGCAACCGGTCAAAAACACCGAAAGCAAAGCAAACAGGCGGGTAGCCGAGGGGCTGCGTAATGGCATAAGTTAATCCTTTAACAACAACATCCATCAATAAAGCCCCCCATCTGGGGGGCTTTGTCTAGCGATTAGCGTTGGATCTGGCCCAGCAGGAAATCAACGATTTCGCCGGTTTTGATCATCTGCTTCTCGCCAACACGGCGATTTTTATACTCAATTTCTTCGCTGTCGAGGTTACGATCGCCGATCACGATGGAGTGAGGTACGCCTATCAGTTCCATATCGGCAAACATCACGCCTGGGCGCTCTTTACGATCGTCCAGGATCACGTCGATGCCATGTGAACGCAGGGTATCGTACAATTCTTCAGCCAGTGCCTGCACGCGGAATGACTTGTGCATGTTCATTGGCAGAATCGCTACCTGGAACGGGGCAATTGCGTCCGGCCAGATAATGCCACGGTCATCGTGATTCTGTTCGATGGCGGCAGCCACCACGCGCGTCACGCCGATGCCGTAGCAACCCATGGTCAGCACCTGATTACGACCATCTTCACCCTGAACGGTGGCTTTCATCGCTTCTGAATACTTGGTACCCAGCTGGAAGATGTGGCCCACTTCGATACCGCGCTTGATCAGCAGCGTACCTTTCCCGTCTGGGCTGGCATCACCTTCCACCACGTTACGGATATCGGCGCTCTGTGGCAGCGGCAGATCACGCTCCCAGTTGATGCCAAAGTAGTGTTTGCCATCGATGTTGGCACCCGCGCCGAAGTCGCTCATAGCGGCTACGCTGCGATCGACAACCACTGGGATCGGCAAATTGACTGGACCAAGGGATCCTGGGCCTGCGCCGACGATTGCACGGATTTCTTCTTCCGTGGCGAAAGTCAGTGGAACCGCGACCTGTGGCAGTTTCTCGGCTTTGATTTCATTCAGCTCGTGATCGCCGCGCACCAGCAGGGCAATCAGCTTGTGGCCACTCTCTTCACGGGCGTGCACCATCAAGGTTTTCACCGTTTTCTCAACTGGCAGTTGGAATTGCTCTACCAGCTCGGCGATGGTTTTGGCGTTCGGCGTATCGATGATGCGCAGTTCTTCCGTTGCCGCAGCACGTGGCTGTGCAGGGGCAACCGCTTCGGCCAGCTCGATGTTGGCAGCATAGTCGGAACCGGTTGAGAACACGATATCGTCTTCACCGCTGTCTGCCAGCACCTGGAACTCATGTGAAGCGCTGCCACCGATAGAACCGGTATCGGCCAGTACCGGACGGAAATCCAGACCCATGCGGTTAAAGATCTTGCTATAGGCCTCGTACATCGCGTCGTAGGTGACCTGCAAAGATTCCTGGGTGGTGTGGAAGGAATAGGCATCCTTCATCAGGAATTCGCGCGAGCGCATCACGCCAAAACGTGGACGAACCTCGTCACGGAATTTGGTCTGGATCTGGAAGAAATTCAGCGGCAGCTGCTTGTAGGAGCTGATTTCGTTGCGGATCAGATCGGTGATCACTTCTTCATGGGTTGGACCAAGCACAAAGGGACGCTCGCCGCGATCGACAAAGCGCAGCAATTCCGGGCCATATTGCTCCCAGCGGCCGCTTTCCAGCCAGAGGTCTGCGGGCTGAACAACCGGCATGGAAACTTCGATCGCGTTAGCATTGTTCATTTCTTCGCGAACGATGTTTTCAACCTTCTTCAGAACGCGCAGGCCGGTCGGCAACCAGGTGTAAAGACCGGAGGCCAGCTTGCGGATCATCCCGGCGCGTAGCATCAGCTGGTGGCTGATCACTTCGGCGTCGGCAGGTGTCTCCTTCAGTGTGGAGAGCAGATATTGGCTTGTACGCATGGTGTTTTGGTTCCGTTAGAACTGCAAATTGCATCGGGCTGCCAGGGTTGGCCGCCAAAATTTTCAAAAGTGGCTTAGTTTACCAGCGCAAGCCGGTTGTCAAAAGAGAGCGGGCGGAATTTTAACGGGCGTCGAGCGACAACACTTCGCTTTGACTATCAACGATCCGCCAGCGCACGTTGAACTCCAATAACCATACCGCATATTCGCGCCCGCTGGCTTCTTCTTTTCGATAGGCGGGGCGAGGATCTTGCGCCAGAACCTGAGTGATAAAACGGCGCAGGTTGGGATAACGCCGCACATGTTGCTGCAGCTGTTGTTCCGCTTCGGGCGAGAAATACACCGGCATATCACCAGCAGGAGCCGCCTGAGCAAACCCGGCTCGCGCTTGCGGATGGCTTTCGGCAAACGGCAAATAGGGTTTGATATCGACCACCGGCGTACCGTCAACCAAATCCAGGCTGCCCAGCTCCAGTACCACCTCGCCCCCTTGAGTCCGTATGCCTTTCAGTTCGATCAAGGACATACCCAACGGGTTAGGGCGAAAGGTCGAACGGGTGGCGAACACGCCCATACGCGCATTGCCGCCCAGACGAGGAGGCCGCACGGTAGGACGCCAGCCTCCTTCCATGGTTTGATGAAACACGAACATCACCCACAGATGGCTGAACTCGCTGAGGCCACGTACCGCTTCGGGCTGATTGTAAGGCGGCAACAACAACAGTTCACCGCCGCCGTCTTCAACTAGCCCTGGCTGACGGGGAACCGCGAATTTCTCTTTATACGGAGAACGGATGGTGCCGATCTGCTCAAAAACAAAATCGGTCATTTGGCTGAGACGTTAAGCGCAGAGCCTTGGCAGATGGCCTGCTGGTAACAACCGGCGACGCCGCTGACAATCTGGCAGTCATGCAGTAGCACCGCATTGGCCTTCATGTAGGAAGCTCGGGTCTGCATACGCTTACGTGCGGTATTCAGATTTGGCGGAGAGTCCTGAACCGTGGTCTGACAGGATTCGCCAGAAACCTCACCTAAATCGCGGAAAGGCTTGCCGACCAGTTCTTCTGCACTCTTGTACAGTTTTACCGGGGCCGGGCGGGCTGCTGGTGTGGCTTTTACCGGAGCGGGAGCGGCCGTAGTTGTTGTGCTGTTTGTTGTGGATGGAGCCGTGTGCTGCGTTGAGCATCCAGTCAGCGCGAGCGCTAACAAACAGAGAGGTAAAACACGCATTGAGAGTCCCTGCCATTTTATAATCAAAGTGGCGCTATTGAATCAATCTCTGGCGCAAATAACAAGACGGGCCGTAGCCCGTCTTGCAATTATCGGAATAAAATGGCTATTGAACGATTACCAGCCTTTTACTGCGCCACCGTTAAAGATCTTGTTGGCCGCTTCGTTAACTTCGTCAGACTGGTAAGCCTGAACGAATTTCTTCACGTTTTCCGCGTCTTTGTTATCTTCACGGGCAACCATGATGTTGACGTAAGGTGAGTCTTTATCTTCAACAAACAGGCCGTCTTTGGCTGGCGTCAAACCAATCTGGCTGGCGTAAGTGGTGTTGATGATGGCCAGCGCGATTTGCTGATCGTCCAGTGAACGTGGCAGCTGTGGTGCTTCCAGCTCAACCAGCTTCAGGTTTTTCGGGTTCTCGGTCACGTCCAGCACGGTTGGCAGCAGGCCAACACCGTCTTTCAGCTTGATCAGACCCTGTTTTTCCAGCAGCAACAGTGAACGGCCCAGGTTGGTTGGATCGTTAGGCAGTGCTACCTGTGAACCTTCTTGCAGCTCATCAATGGATTTGATCTTTTTGGAGTAACCGGCGATCGGGTACACGAAGGTGTTACCCACCGTAACCAGCTTATAACCACGATCCTTGATCTGCTGATCCAGGTAAGGCTTGTGCTGGAAGGCGTTGACATCGATATCGCCTTTGCTCAGGGCTTCGTTTGGCAACACGTAGTCGTTGAAGGTGACCAGCTCAACGTCCAGGCCATACTTATCTTTTGCGACTTTTTGTGCCACTTCAGCCACTTGCTGTTCAGCACCAACAATAACACCCACTTTGATATGGTTTGGATCTTTTTCATCCTGGCCACAACCGGCCAGAGCCAGAGTACCGATCAGTGCGCCGATTGTTGCGATGGATTTAAATTTTAACGACATATCCCTTCCTCAATTAGACTCGCATATGAAATACGCCTTACTCTTTATCCTGCCAGATGTAGCAAAGCTATCGAGTAGATGTCAGCGCGTGGGTAAAACTATTTGTGGGTAACGGCCTTCACGATACGGTCGCCACCAAACTGGATCAGATACACCAGCACCACCAGTAATATTAATACCGTATTCATCACGGTAGCGTTATAACCAATATAACCATACTGATAACCAATTTGACCTAAGCCACCGGCACCGACGGCACCGCCCATTGCAGAATAGCCCACCAGGGTGATCAGCGTGATGGTAGCGGCATTCACCAAACCTGGCAGCGCTTCAGGCAGCAGCACTTTGGTGATGATTTGCATTGGGGTCGCACCCATGGCACGAGCGGCTTCAACCAGGCCTGACGGAATTTCCAACAGGGCGTTTTCTACCATACGGGCGATAAAGGGTGCCGCGCCTACAGTCAGTGGAACGATAGCCGCCTGCAAACCGATAGAGGTGCCAACGATCATGCGAGTGAACGGGATCATCCAGACGAGCAAGATAATGAACGGGATGGAACGGAAAATGTTCACCAATCCGGACAACACCTTATAGACGGTATTGTTGGCAATGATTTGCCCGGGGCGGGTCACATATAACAGTACGCCAACCGGTAAGCCAAGAACAAAGCCAAAGAAGCCGGAGACAAAGGTCATCGTAACGGTTTCCCACACGCCACGTGCCATTAACCACATCATTGCCTCAGACATAACCCAGAACCTCTACTTTTACCTGATTTTCTTGTAGGAACTTAATCGTTGCCTGTGCATCTTCATCGGAGCCGTGCAGTTCAGCCAGCATCACGCCGAACTTCACGCCGCCAGCGTAATCCATCTGTGCGCTGATAATATTGTTGTTCACGTTAAAGCGACGAGCCGCTTCTGACAGTAACGGTGCATCGACCGAGCGACCGGTAAATTCCAGGCGTAACAGCGGTTGACGGCCTCCGGTACGCTCAGGCACCAGGCGCGCGGCGTAGTCGTCCGGGATATCCAGATGCAGCGTAGCCTGGATAAACTGCTGTGCCAGTGGCGTCTTCGGATGTGAGAACACTTCGCTGACGCTGTCTTTCTCAATCAATTGACCCTGACTGATCACCGCGACCTGATCGCAGATACGTTTCACTACGTCCATTTCATGGGTGATCAGCAGGATGGTCAGCCCCAAACGGCGGTTGATGTCTTTCAGCAGTTCAAGAATGGAACGGGTGGTGGCTGGATCCAGCGCACTGGTCGCTTCGTCGCACAGCAGCACTTTAGGATTGCTAGCCAGCGCACGGGCGATGGCCACACGCTGCTTTTGGCCGCCTGACAGATTGGCAGGGTAGGCATCGTGCTTGTCAGACAGACCAACCAGCTCTAGCAGCTCGACCACGCGTTTTTTGATTTCCGCCCGTGGCGTATTGTCCAACTCTAACGGCAGGGCAACGTTACCGAAGACCGTACGTGAAGAGAGCAGATTAAAGTGTTGGAAGATCATGCCGATCTGGCGGCGTGCGCGCGTCAGCTCACCTTCAGACAGGGAGGTAAGATCCTGGCCATCAACCAGAACAGTACCTGACGTTGGGCGCTCAAGCATGTTGGCGCAGCGGATCAGCGTACTCTTACCGGCGCCGGAGGCACCGATGACGCCATAAATCTGTCCGGCAGGAACGTGAAGAGTCACGTCAGAGAGTGCGCTAATGGAACGCGACCCCTGCTGGAACACTTTGGTGATGTTGGAAAGTTTAATCATATTCTTCTTATTTTTAGCTTGGTTGCCGTGGCTTAATAAAGAGAGACCTTGATCAGCGCCAAGGTCTGGATCAGATGTTAAGGCGTCTAGACGTCCAAGTCAACGTTAACGCTATTCTTCATCATTCTCAGTCTCGGCGAAAACATGCGATACTGTGGCGGTTTTCAGGCTTTCAGGAGCATACCGGTGACACAACGCGTTCCAGCAATTTTCTTAGATCGTGACGGCACGATTAATATCGATCATGGCTACGTCCATGAAATAGATGATTTCCAGTTTATCGATGGCGTGATTGACGCCTGTCGTGAACTGAAAAGCATGGGCTTCGCGCTGGTGCTGGTCACCAACCAGTCTGGCATTGCCCGTGGTAAATTCAGCGAAGAGCAGTTTATGCGTCTGACAGAATGGATGGACTGGTCGATGGCCGACCGCGATGTCGATCTGGACGGCATCTATTTCTGCCCACATCATCCTGAAGCAGTAATAGAAGAGTATCGCCAGGTTTGTGATTGCCGCAAACCGCAACCGGGCATGTTGCTACAGGCGCAGAAAGAACTGAATATTGATTTGGCCGCTTCTTATATGGTTGGCGACAAAATCGAGGACATGCAGGCAGCCGCGGCGGCAGGGGTAGGCACTAAAGTATTGGTGCGCACCGGCAAGCCAGTGACGGAAGAAGGCGAAAAAGCGGCAGATTGGGTTCTAAACAGCCTGCAAGAGCTGCCTGCAGCGATTAAAAAGCGGGTTTAAGCAGCGTTATGCATGAATAGTGAGCGGTCGGAAGAAAAGTGCATATTAACTCTTGTCATTCTGAACCAGCTCCCTATAATGCGCCTCCATCGACACGGAACATGTGAACAACTTCACAGAGTCTCCGGGGGTCGCAGAGAAAAAACCTGAAATTAAGGTTGACTCTGAAAGAGGAAAGCGTAATATACGCCACCTCGAGTTAGCAAGCGAAAGCGCGTAACTCACTGCTCTTTAACAATTTATCAGACAATCTGTGTGGGCACTCACAAGACGATATCCAGCTACTTCGGTAGCAAAAAAATATCAAGTCTTGAAGAGTGACCAA